>NZ_JAFREK010000018.1:0-65253 GCF_017377535.1 Faecalibacterium sp. Marseille-Q4137 | reverse complement strand
GGCCTGCGCCGCTGTGGGCCAATGTGAGCTGATGTACACCTACGACCGCCTGTTCACCGCCTACAACCACAACGTGGCGCAGATCCTGCTCACCGGCGTGGATGTGGAGCACGAAGGACGGCGGCTGAATTTCCAGAACACCCTGACCCGGCTGCTGGAGCTGGGTGCGCTGCCCATCATCAACGAGAACGACACCGTTGCCACTGATGAGATCACCTCTATCGGCGACAATGACACGCTGGCCGCCATCGTCACCTGCTGCATCCATGCGGATCTGCTGGTGCTGCTGAGCGACATCGACGGCCTGTACACCGCCAATCCCCACACCCACCCGGACGCAAAGCTCATCCCGGTGGTAGAGCGCATCACCCCTGAGGTGCTGGCGCTGGCAGACGGGGCAGGCTCCGCATTGGGCACCGGCGGCATGTCCACCAAGCTCCGTGCCGCCCAGATGGTAACGGCAGAGGGCGCGGACATGGTGATTGCCAACGGTTCCCACCCGGAGCTGCTCTACGACATTGCAGACGGCAGACCCGCAGGCACCCGCTTTGCGGGCAGAAAGGAGGGCTGACCCATGACGACGCAGGAGATCCTGGAAGCCGCCCGCGCGGCAAGAAGCGCGCTGGGCCTTTCTTCGGGCGAGGTGCGCCGCGCCGCCCTGCTGGGCATGGCGGAGGCGCTCTGCTCCCCTGCCCGCCAGCAGGCCATTCTGGATGCCAATGCCGCCGATCTGGAAGCAGCCAGGGGGCACATCTCAGAGGTCATGCTGGACCGGCTGGCCCTGACACCGGAGCGCATCAACGCCATGGCAAAGGGCATCCGGGAAGTGGCCGACCTGCCCGACCCGGTGGGCAAAGTTCTGCGCCGGGTGGAGCGCCCCAACGGGCTGGTCATTGAAAAGACCGCCGTGCCCATGGGCGTGATCGCCATCATCTACGAGAGCCGCCCCAACGTGACCAGCGATGCCGCCGCCCTTGCCATCAAGAGCGGCAATGCCTGCATCCTGCGGTGCGGCAGGGAGGCATGGCGCAGTGCCAACGCCATTGTAACGGCTCTGCGGGAGGGTCTGCGGGCAAACGACCTGCCCGAAACAGCGGTTTGCCTGATCGAGGACACCACCCACGCTTCGGCCAACGCCCTGATGACGGCGGTGGGCTATGTGGATCTGCTCATCCCGCGCGGCGGGGCCGGGCTCATCCGCGCCTGTGTGGAAAATGCAAAAGTCCCCTGCATCCAGACCGGTACCGGCATCTGCCACATCTTCGTGGATGCTTCTGCCGAGCAGGACAAGGCGCTGGACATCATCGAAAACGCCAAGGCCAGCCGCCCCAGCGTCTGCAACGCGGAGGAGGTGTGCCTGGTGCACCGTGACATTGCGGCAGAGTTCCTGCCCAAGCTGGCCCGGCGGCTGGGCCCTGACCGCACGGCAAAGGGGCTGCACCCGGTGGAGCTGCGGCTGGACCCGCGTGCAGCCGCCATCATCCCCGGCACCCCTGCAGGCCCTGCCGATTTTGACACCGAGTTCCTGGACTACATCCTGGCTGTCAAGGTCGTGGACAGCGTGGGGGAGGCTGTCAGCCACATCGCCTCGCACTCCACCGGCCACAGCGAAGCCATCCTGACCCGGGACGAGGCCCATGCCGCCCTCTTTACGGCGGCGGTGGACAGTGCGGCGGTCTACGTCAACTGCTCCACCCGCTTTACCGATGGCGGGGAGTTCGGGCTGGGGTGCGAGATGGGCATTTCCACCCAGAAGCTCCACGCCCGTGGCCCCATGGGGCTGGAAGAGCTGTGCAGCTACAAGTACATCATTCACGGCAGCGGCCAGATCCGCTGAACCGTTCAATTGCGAAAACATTTTTCCGTTTTTTTCTTACAGGCCGCCGTGGAAGGACAGCGGCCTGTATTTTTGTTTTGCAGAGATGGACTGTTTTTGTTATAGAAACACTTTCGGACCAAAATTTCGAAAATTATTTTTCCGTTTGTGCCATGATGTATTTTTCATTTCTCCATTCTGTACAAAAACAAAGTCGTACTTTTATCGGAAATTAGGGTAAAAATTCTCATTTTCCCCTTGACAACCCATATTTCGACGCGGTAAAACTATATTGGAAAGTGTGGGAACAAGTTCGGCGGGGCGCTCTGAAGTGCGCCCGGAACTGTCCTTCCCACAACTGCAATCCATTTCAAACAAATGTCCGCATGACGACACTAGTACAAAGGAGAGAGCGAATTATGACAATTGCCATTCTTGCACATGATTCCCGCAAAGAACTTGCACTTCAGTTCTGCACCGCCTACAGTGGTATCCTGTCCCGGAACACTGTCATTGCCACCGGTACCACCGGCCGGATGTTGAACCAGGCCACCGGCTTGCCAGTTCACTGTTACCTCTCCGGAAAGCTGGGCGGCATTCAGCAGATCACCGCCCGTGTTGCCTGCGATGAAGTGGATCTGGTGCTGTTCTTCCGCGACCCGCTCCGGGCCGACAGCGGCAGCTCCAACGAGCAGAACCTGCTCCGCCTGTGTGATATGCACAGCGTACCCATTGCCACCAACATTGCCACCGCCGAGGTACTGCTTCGCGGCATGGATCAGGGGGATCTGGACTACCGGGAAGGGATGCACCCGCCGGTGATCGAGCCTCTGGCCGCTCCCCGCCGCGCCGTGTGCTGAGGACTGCCTGACATTTTTTGTGTATAGAGGGAAACGTAAAACAGCGCCGCCGAAGCTTTTCAGGGCTTCAGCGGCGCTGCATTTTTATGCGGTTTTCAGTTCATTTTCCGGGGAGTGACATCATTCCAGACCGGCCATCTGCTTGACGGCCTTCATGGCGAAGGTCAGGGTGCGGCCCATAGCCACACCGGCCATCAGGCAGGGATAGTTGTTGGCAAAGAAGCTGCCGGACATATCGCCGGTGATATACAGGCCGGGCATGGGCTTGTTATCGTTGTCCAGAGCCTGACCCTTTTCGTTGATGGCAATGCCCTGCTCCGTGGTCAGCAGAGAGGCACCCAGCCAGCAGCCGTAGAAGGGCGCGGTGCGGATGGCGCTGAGGCGGTAAGCGGGCTTGCCGAAGTCCTCGTCGTTCTGCTTGTCGTAGAGCTCGTTGTAGCGCTCCACGGTGGCAAGGAAGGTGTCCTTGGCAGCGCCAGTAAAGCCCATCTTGTCAGCCAGCTCGTCCAGCGTATCGCACTTGAACAATGCACCGGCCTCGATCGCCTCGTCCATCTTGCCCTGAATGTACTTCTCACCGCCGTTACGGGTCTGGGCAGAGCAGCCGATGGTGTGGAAACGCTTTGCGTCCTCCAGAATGTTGGCATCGCAGATCTGAGCGTAGACACGGCCCGGCTGGTGAGCAGCGGCGTAGACGATGTCATTGTAGGGGCTGCTCTCGTTGGCAAAGCGCTCGCCGTTGCGGTTCACCTTCAGGAAGGGCTGGGTGCCGGGGTTGTACTGACGGATGGTACCAGGGAAAGCCTTGCCGCCAAAGGCAGTGTCACTGTCCACATAGCCGCCATCCACGCCGGGGGCCACGATGCCGCGGTCAAACAGCATGGGAGCGGCCTCCTTGTCCAGATTGGCACCCGCCCACATTGCAGCCCGGATGCCGTAGCCCTTATCGGAGGGAGAGTAGGAGCATGCGGTGGTGACGGAAGTGCCCAGCGGGTCCAGCTGCTCCATCATGTAGGGGTTGCCGGGGAAGCCGCCGCAGGCCAGCAGCACGCCCTTGTTGGCGTTGTAGCGGATGAAATGGTCATCCTCGGTGCTCTGGGCGATGATGCCGGTAATGCGGCCATCGCTGTTCTTTTCCAGCTTGGCCAGACTGGTCTTGAAGTCCACATCGTAGCCCAGCTCCTGAATGTACTGAAGCAGCAGCTCGTTCCGGGCGGCACCACTGGAGCGATCATAGGTATACTCGATCTCGGGGTACATATAATCGGTGTTGTGCTCGGCGTTTTCTGCAGGCCATTTGGCCTCGTCACCGTAGGTGTAGATCATCTTCACGCCGTACTTGTCCTCCATGATGGAGCGGACAAATTCGATCATCTCGGCAGACTCGTTGATCCAGGTCTTGACCACGCGCTGATCACACTTGCCGGAGGCGTAACGGGAGACCTCACTCAGCAGCTTGGCACGATCCATCTTGATGCCCTGTTCCTGAGCGCCAAAGCCGTCCACGGCACCCACCCAGTGACGGGTATCCTGCACATTGCCGTTCTGCTCGATGACACGGAAGTTCAGGCCCTTGGCAGCGGCATAAGCAGCAGCGAACATACCGCCGTTGCCGGCACCCACGATGAGGATGTCGGTGTCCACCGTCTCGGTGATAGCAGCCTCGTCAATGTCAGGCTCCTTGCCCAGCCAATCGGTCTCGTCACCGGTGGGCAGCTGAACGGAAGTTACAGTTGCCTCTCCCTTTGCCTGTGCAAAGCAGCTCTTGGCGGCCTTCTTCACGGCATCGGAGGTGATGGTGGAGCCGGACACGCCGTCGATCTCGTCAGAGCCGGCGTTCAGCAGCTGGTTCTTCAGCTCCTCGGCAGCAGCAGCGCCGTAGGAAGCGGTCTCGCCGGAGGTATCGACCACAACGTCGGTCACAGCACTGTCAGAGAAGGTCATGGTAACCTTGACGGTAGAGGAAATGCCCTCAGCAGTGCCGGTGTAGGTACCGGGGGTGTAGCTGCCTGCTGCACCGGAGGAAGCGGCGGTGGAGGAGCTTGCAGCGTTGCAAGCAGCCAGTGCACCGGCGGTGACACCGGACATGGCAGCGGCAGCGGCGATCTTCAGAAAGCCTTTACGCGAGATCTTGTTCATGCTTGGATGATCCTTTCTTCTCTTTTTCTGTTCTTATTCTTTGATTTTCCTTCTTATCCGAAACGTACCGCCACAATGCGGTGCAGACTTCGTTCGATAATAAATTAACACAAAGTCCGCCTGTTGTCTTTTAAGAATTCTTAAACATCTTTGCCGTTTCTTCGCTGGAAAATTCCCGTTTCCCACTTCGTTTGATAAATAACGGTCAAATCAGAGCAGAAAAAACACCCCCGGATTAAGTTTCCTTAAGAAGTGGGTGCTTTGAGGATTAACGATATTTAAGACAGCAAAACCATTTCAGGCCTCCGTCTCCCCTTCCGGGCGGAAAATATAGCCTTTGCCCCAGACATTTTTGAGGTAGACGGGCTTGGCGGGGTCGGGCTCGATCTTACTGCGGAGGTTATGGATATGCACCTGCACAGTGCGGACATCCCCCAGGCTTTCCTTCCCCCAGATCTTCCGGTAAAGCTCGTTTGCGGTAAAGAAGGTGTTGGGATGCCGGATGAAGAGGGTCAGGATGCGGTACTCCATATCGGCCAGATGGATGCTCCGGCCGTCCTTTTCCACGCAATGGCTGTTGGAATCCAGCGTAAAGGCCGCACAGTGGTAGCCGCTGACGCTGGGCTCTGCGGCATCCATCTGAACACGGCGGATGTTTGCCATGATGCGGGCCAGCAGAACTTTGTGGTTGTAGGGCTTGGTCAGGAAATCATCGCCGCCCAATTCCAGTGCCCGTACCACTGTGTCTGTATCGTCCAGACAGGAAGTAAAAATGATGGGGCAGTGGTGCCAGCTGCGCAGGCGCTGACACAGATCCATGCCGTTGGTGTCCGGCAGAAGGATATCCATCAGGATCACATCGAACTTTTCCCGGGCGTGGCTCAGCGCTTCGCCGCCGGTGTCAGCGCAGACCACCTCAAAATTCTGCTGACATTTCAAGAAATAGCTGGTAGTGTCCCGGATCACCGGATCATCTTCCACCAGAAGAATACGGATCATGCGGTTTGCCCTCCCCTTTTCGGCGTGAATTTGCTATAATATCTTTATCTAGTATACCGTATTTCCGGGCTGTTCTCAACCGGTTCTCCAAAGTTTTGCAGGGGGTCTTTTTATGATAAAAAAGCGATTTCTGCTTCCGGCTGCCGCCGGGGCACTGGCACTGACCATTGGGTTGGCAGGGATCTGGTTCAACCAGCGACTGCCGGCGCTGGCGGATTTTGGAGTCCCCGGCATGGACTCCGAAGCCCAATTGATGGCATGGGCTGCCCTGTTCCCGGAAAAAGGAGTGGCTGCCCTGACCTTCCGCACGGTGCTGCAGTGGATGGCCATTGCGGTATTCTGCACTCTGGGAGCGGTGGTGCTGGCCCTGTACCGATACAAGCCTCAGAAGGAACTGGGGTATTTTCTGCTGTATCTGACAGTGCTGACCCTCTGGGCTCTGGTGATCATTCTGGCTCCGGTGGGAAGTTCCGGCTGGAGCGTCTTTTTCCGCCGGGGATTCTTTACCGTCACGGTTCTGGCAGGTATTCTGCTGTGTGCCGCCCTGACAGGGGCTGTGCCGGTGTCTCACGGGCAGCGGCTCGGTTCCCTGCTTCTGACGCTGGGGTATCTTGTTCTGACGCTGATTCCCCCCAGCCGTGTACGGGCGGTAGGGCTGCTTTTGGGCATGGGCTACTGTCTGAGCATACTGATGGCAATGTATGCCCGGGGCTCCGACGCTGCCCTGCTGATGCTGTTTCCCTGTGCCATCACCATTGGCTTCCGGGTATGGGTGGTCCTGCCGGGCATGCATGTTCCGTTTTTTCAGGAGAGCGTGTTTTTCTACCTGTTCCGGTGTGCCCGGATCTACGATGCGCCTTTTACTCTGGGCTGCATGGCCTACGTCTGCCGCCGGTATGCCCTGCAATTTGACCGGGCGGAGCAGCTGGCCCGGGAGCTGGATGCCCGGGTCATTCAGCGGACAAAGGCCCTGACGGAGGAGACCGAGGCCCGGAAAAGCATGATGCTGAACATTTTCCACGACCTGCGAAGCCCCCTGTTTGCGGTCAGCAGTGGCCTGGACACGCTGGAGGCTGCTCCGGAGGCCCTGCCGGCCCTGCTGCCCGCCTTACAGCAGCGGACGGCCTTTCTCCGCCGCCTGACGGAGGATCTGTTTCTGGCTGCAAAGCTGGAGCAGAAACAGGTGATGCTCAACGAGGACCGGGTATCTCTGGGGGAGGTCATCGCTGCGGTCTGTGACAGCTGCCGGGAGGAGGCTGAGAAGAAGGGCGTGGTGCTTCAGGCTCCCCCGGCTCCGGAGCTGCCGGTGTGGGGCGACCAGATCCGGCTGCAGCAGATCCTGCAGAACCTGTTGACAAATGCCATTCACTACACCCCTGCAGGAGGGAGCATCACCGTCAACAGCCGGGTGGAGGCCGGTGCTGCTCTGGTGAGCGTCCGGGACACGGGCTGCGGCATTGCGCCGGAGGATCAGGCCGCCGTATTTGACCGGTATTTCCACACCACCACCTCTTCCAAGCACGACTCCACCGGTCTGGGACTGACCATTGCGCAGGAGCTTGCCCACCTGCACCACGGAGAAATCCTATTGGAAAGCGAAGTGGGCAAAGGCAGCTGCTTCACGTTGAATCTTCCCCTATTATCCGCTTAACAGAGAAATCCCCTCCGCCATAGGCGGGGGGGTTTCTTTATAGCATCTATTTGAATTTAAGCCAGCGGGTCCCACAGCTTCATGGGCAGGGGCTCCTGATCCAGCAGGGCGCGCTGGGCATCGCTCAGCAGGCTCTTGCGGACCGTGATCTGGTAAACATTGGCCTTGAACCACTTCTCGCTGCCGATGTAGTAGCCCTTCTGGCCGGAGGCATCGCCCCAGCTGTTCTCGATCTTCCAGCGGTCAGCCTTGCCGTTCTCGTCCAGATTGACACCGCAGAACATCATGCAGTGGTTCATGGTGCTTTCACGGGTGAGCAGCCGCTCGGCCTTGGTCATGCCAAAGGTCAGGCCGCCCAGCACCTCGCCGTACTGGAAGCAGTCGGGGTCCCAGTAGCCGTTGGCGCGGTCGCCGTCGGGGTGGCAGTCGCAGCTGAACATGACCCCCTCCCCTGCCTGCAGCTGGCGGATGGTCAGATCCTCCAGCTCCTCCTGCGAGAGGTTGAGCCAGAACATATTTTCCTCCACCACGTCCCCCATAAAGGGCTGGCAGTAGGTGCGGTTCAGCGCATGGATGGGCGAGGAGATGATGACGACGTAATCATCCAGATCATTGCCCACATACTTCTCCAGGAAGGTGTGCGGGGTCAGGTTCCGGTCGCAGTGGTAGTGTTCTTCCTTGTCGGTGTACTCAAAGTCAAAGCTCCTGGGGGGCTGGCCGTAGAGGATGCACAGGGCGTTGTAGATCTCCGCCAGCATCTCCTCGCGGCGGGCGGCCGTGTCCTTTCCCTCTTTTGCCAGAGCCCGCAGCTCCAGCGCATCCTCCCGCAGCTTGCGGTTCAGGATGGGCAGATACTTGGCCGTGCCGGTGGAGTGGACTGTCTCCGGCATGACCCAGGAGGGCACCACACCGTACTTTTTGATCAGGCTGATGGCCATATCCCACTGGCCGCCGTCGGGCAGCGGGTTGCCCAGCAGGGTGTAGGTCTCACGGTCGGTCAGGTCCTGATCCGCAAAGTGGAGGATGCTCTCAAGGAAGAGATTTGCCTTTTCCAGCTTATCGTAGAACGCCAGATAGGTGGGAGAGAAGGAGAAATCCTCCAGATCGCACTTGGCGATCACCCGCTGGCGCAGGACGTTCAGGGTGGAGAACATCCAGCAGCGGCCGCTCTGCTTCTGGTTGGTGATGTTATTGGTCTTGACCAGCACAGAGAAGTCCATCCGCAGCTTGGCAGCGGCGGCGGGCACAAAGGCTGCGTCCGGCAGCGCCGTGCGGGAAACCGCATTGGACATCACATTCAGCTCCGGGCGGGCAGCATAGCCCTGCTCAAAGCGTTCCAGCATCCGGGCATCAATGGGAGTAACACGATTCATTTGATTCACGCTTTCTTTCTGAAAAGATCAATCCTTGAAATAAGCATTCTGCACGGCCAGCAGGACACCGGCACGGCTTGCGGCAAAGTTCAGGCCGCCCTGCAGGTAGCAGGTGTAAGGCTCACGCAGGGGGCCGTCGCAGGAGAGCTCGATGGTGCTGCCCTGGGTAAAACTGCCGCTTGCCATGATGACCTCATCGGTATAGCCCGGCTCCGGAGAGGGTTCCGGTGCGGCATAGCTGTCCACGGGGCTGGCGGCCTGAATGCCGCGGCAGAAGCCGATGAGGGCATCGGCGGTATCGGCATCGAAGCAGGTCACGATATCGTTGTGGTCCTCGCAGTAGCGCGGGATGGGCTTTTTGCCCACCAGCTCCAGCAGGCACTGGGCATAGATGGCGGTCTTGATGGCCTCACACACCACGCCGGGGGCATAGTAGAAGCCAAGATACATATCACGGGGCGTTTCCAGCGTACAGCCCAGCTCCTTGCCCAGACCGGGGGCGTTCAGGCGGTAGGCACACAGCTCCACCAGATCCTTCCGGCCCGCGATATAGCCGCCGGTGGGGGCAATGCCGCCGCCCGGGTTCTTGATGAGACTGCCCACCACAAGGTCCGCACCGGCCTGGCAGGGCTCCTTCATCTGGGTGAACTCACCATAGCAGTTGTCCACAAAGATGATGATCTCAGGGTTGGCGGCACGGGCCGTGTCGGCGATCTTCTGAATGGTATCCAGATCAAAGGCATTGCGCTGCAGGTAGCCGCGGCTGCGCTGGATATGGCAGACCTTTGCCCCCGGGGCCTTTTGAGCGATCAGCGCGTAATCCGGGGTGAAGTCGGCCTTGAGGGGGGCTTCGTCGTACCGGATGCCGTAGTCCATCAGGGTGCCGGTGCCCTTGCCCTTGCCGTCCAGACCGATCACGCCCTCCAGTGTATCGTAGGGGCGGCCGGTAGCAGCCAGCAGGGTATCCCCTGCCCGCAGCAGGCCGAACAGGGCCACCGCCAGCGTATGGGTGCCGCTCTGGAACTGACTGCGCACAAGGGCATCCTCCGCGCCCATCACCTCGGCAAAGATCTGCTCGAGCTTGGCGCGGCCGGTATCCCACAGGCCGTAGCCGGTGGTGCCCAGCATATCGGTGGAAGACATCTGGGTATCGGCAAAGGCCTTGAGCATTTTCAGCTGGTTGTAGTCCCGGATCTCCTCCATGTGGTGGAAATAGGGCTGGCAGAGTTCCATGGCCTTTTCGTCCAGCGCCAGGACTTCGGGTTTGTAATCAAAAAAGTGGTTCAGCATTGACATTTTGGTTCCTTAATCTTTTTGTAAGTTTATGCTATGATGACCCGTCGGCAGCTTTCTCCTCGGACACGAAACGGGCCATTCCATCGCCCGCCCTATTGCCTGCGGCAACAGGGTCCCACCCCAGCGGACGGTCCTCAGAGAAACTCCCGCCGTGTCAGACTGTGGCTTCGTACCGGGCATACTCTCCCAGCTTTTCAAAGCCGAGGCGGGTATAAAAGTGCACCCGTTCCGGGGAGCAGAGGAAAAGGGGCTGCAGGCCCTGCGCCGAGAGGGTGTTGGCCAGCCGGACGATAAGCCGCCCGCCGATGCCGCGCCCCCGCAATGGCTCCGCAGTCTCGCCGCAGGCCATGTAAGCCTGCTCCGTTCCAATGGCGTAAGCGCCCACGGTGCAGGCAAGCTCCCCTCCCTGCTCCAGAGCCCAGACCACAGCCCTGCCGCGGGCGCGCTTTGAGCAGAGCTCAGAATAAAAATCATCCCGCCGCGTGGGGCGGTCCGGAAACAGCATCTGCGCAACGGGGCCCGCCGGCGGCTCCGGGTCAAAATGCAGGGAGGCCCAGAGCGTTTCTTCCACAGCGGGTTCCGGCAGCTGCTTTCCGGGTGCCAGGCCAAAGACAAAATGGGACTTTGCACGGGCCCAGCCGGTGGGCGGCGGGCACTCGGCCTCGTCCAGGACAACCGCCTTACAGCCGCAAAAATGCAGGAAGCTGGCCAGTTCGTCCGGGTTGGCGTGGCCCGCCAGCCAGGCGGTACTGCCGCCCACATCCAGCGCCAGCGTTGGCCCGGCGAAGAACCGGCCCGGCTGGCTTTTGCCGAAGAGCGCCAGCGCCTGCGGCATCGTGACCCCAAGGCAGAGCTTTCCGCGGCAGGCGCTGCGGAACCGCTGCCTCTGGCGAGGCGTTCTGACCTGCGTGATCATTTCAGTGCGTTGACGATGTTCTTGAACTCGCGGCCGCGCACCTCAAAGTTGGGGTAGAGGTCGAAGGAGGCGCTGGCGGGAGACAGGATGATGATATCGCCGGGCTTTGCGGCGGCACGGGCCAGCTCCACGGCGTGCTGCATATTGTCCGCGTGCTGGATGGGCAGTGCGGCCTCGTTGAAGCCGGGGTCTTCCCGCAGGGCCTTTTCAATGCGGGGGCCGGTGGCACCCATCAGCACCAGATCCTTGACATGGGCCACGATCTCGGGAGCCAGCGGCTCATAGGGGATGTGCTTATCATAGCCGCCCGCAATGAGGATGACCTTCTGGTCAAAGCTGCGCAGGCCCGCAATGGTGCGGGTGGGGCTGGTGCCGATGGAATCGTTGTAGTAGAGCACGCCGTCCAGCGTGCGCACCGGCTCAATGCGGTGCTCCACGCCGGTAAAGGTGCTGCCCACCTTCTGGATGGCCTCTATGGGAACCTCACCCCAGACTGCGGCGGCAGCGGCCAGCAGATTCTCGATATTGTGCAGGCCCCGCAGCTTGATGTCCTTCTGGGCCAGGAAGGGCGTTACCACGCCGTCCTCGGCCATGCAGAGCATGTTGTCCTCTTTGCGCAGGAAGGCACCGTTGTCGGTATCGTGCAGGCGGGTGAACCAGACCTGCCTGCCCTTGCAGTCCTTCTGCATGGAGCGGCTGATCTCGTTCTCGTAGCCCAGCACGGCACGGCAGGGCGGGTTCTGGTAGAGCAGGATGTTGCGTTTTGCGTCGATGTACTCCTGCATATCCTTATGGTGATCGAGGTGGTTGGGGGTGACGTTGGTCACCACCGCGATCTTCGGGCTCTGGTGCATGCTGATGAGCTGGAAGCTGGACAGCTCCACCACAGCCACATCCTCCGGCCGGACCTCAGGCAGCATGGGCAGCAGGGCCGCGCCGATGTTGCCGCCCAGATGTACTTTGCGGCCTGCGGCCTCGTAGAACTTGGAGATGAGGGTGGTGGTGGTGGTCTTGCCGTCAGAGCCGGTCACGGCCACGATCTCGCAGGGGCAGAAATCGAAGAAAAGCTCGACCTCGCTGGTGACCATGGTGCCCGCCGCCATGGCATCCTGCAGGGGCTTTTCAAAGTAGCCCACAAAGCCGGGGGTGCGCATGATGATATCCTGGCCCTTGAAGCCATCCAGATAGTGTTCGCCCAGGCTCAGGTCAATGCCCAGTTCCCGGATGGTAGCGGCATAATCGCCGAACTCCTCCACGCTCTTTTTCTGGTCGCACAGGGTCACATGGGCCCCCAGCTCCACAAACTCCTTGATAAGGGTCTTGTGGCTGACACCGGCACCGATGAACGCCACCTTTTTGCCCTGGATGAGTTCTGCAAGCTTCTGCTGATCTTTCTGCATAAAGAAAGAACCTCCTCTATGAAAATTCAGGCTGAAATTGATTCACTGCTCCATTTTACACCTTTTCCAGCCAATTGGCAACGCCAAACCTTATTCTGGCCCCGGATGCACCGAAATCCTATCTGAATTCACAAAATGTCGATTGTCTTTTCCGACCGTTTCCGCTATACTTTAATTGCATCATTTTACAAGGAGCGCATTTTCTTGAAACATTCCCTGATCCGCTTTTCCGCAGTGGTGCTGACCATTGCGTTTGTTTTTGCCCTGACCGGCTGTGGTTCGGGCTCCAACAGCTTCACCTGGTTCGTGGACAGCATCCCGGCCAACCTTGACCCGCAGGTGGCCTCGGCTTCTGCGGATGTCATCGCCTGCGAGAACCTGTACAGCGGCCTTGTCCGCAAAGATCCCAGCGGCAAATATGAGCCTGCCCTCTGCGAACGGTGGGAGAAGTCCTCCGACGGTCTCACCTACACCTTCTACCTCAAGGACGGCCTGACTTACACCGCCGCCAAGGGCAACGCCACTGACTACGCCATCACCGCCGAGGATTTTGTGTTCGCTTTCCGGCGCTTGTTCCGGGCGGAGACCAACTCCCCCTACGCGGTGGAGTTTGCGGCCCTTGAAAACAGCGCCGCCGTGCTGGCCGGGCAGATGCCCGAGAGCGCGCTGGGAGTCACGGCCTCCGGGCCGCTGACGCTGGTGTTCCACCTGAGCAGTGCTGACGACAACTTCCTCGAGAAGCTCACCCTGCCCGGTGCCATGCCCTGCGATGAGGAATTTTTCAATTCCACCCGGGGCACCTACGGTCTGAATGCTTCGTCCACCCTTTCCAGCGGCAGCTTTTACATCTACAACTGGACAGCCAGCGGCCTGTTCCTGCGGCGTGCCCCCTCGGGCAGCCTCATCGACAGCCTGCGGCTGGTGCAGAACACCAACAGCGCCGGGCAGTCCGCCGCAGAACTGATTGCCAACGAGAAGTGCTCTGCCGCCCCGGACGACACCGCCGCGCCCACCACTCTGACTTCCCTCTCCTACTCCGATACCACATGGAGCCTGCTGTTCAACTGCAGCAGCGTGTTTGCTTCCACCGAGCTGCGGCAGGCACTGGCCTCCGCCGCGCGGGGTGCAGCCGAGGTGCCGGACGGCGGGCTCTATGCCGCCGCCAACGGTCTGGTACCGGACGGCCTGACTGTGGACGGCATGAACTACCGGGATACCGCCGGGGATGTGACTCCCGCCGCGGTGGATGCCCGAGCGCTCTACCTCACGGCGCGGCAGACGCTGACCACCTCCGACTTCAACAAGGTCAGCCTGATGGTGCCTGCCGGTTCCGGCGTGACCAGCGCCGCTGAGGAGATCAATGGCGTGTGGCAAAAGGAGTTTTCCCTCTTCTTCTCCGTAGAGGAAGTGGACGAGGAGACCTTTGCAAAACGGCTGGCCGAGGGGGACTACACCATCGCCTTGGCCCCCATCAGCGCCGAGGGCGGCAGTGTGTACAACATGCTGAACCAGTTCACCGCAGCGGGCGGCGGCCTGACCGGCTATGCAGATTCCCTGTTTGCCACCCAGCTGCAGGCCAGCACCCAGGCCACCGGAAGCTCCCGCTGCCGCCTGCTGGGCGATTGTGAGCGTCAGCTGCTCAGCGATGCCGTGGCGGTCCCTCTGTTTGCCCAGCAGAAGCGCCTGCTGATCGCACCCGGCATCCAGAACCTCATCTTTGACCCCTTTGGCCCGGTGCTGGATCTGACCTATACCACAAAAGAATGATGTGCCACAAAAAATACCGGAGCAGCCGCCTGCCCCGGTATTTTTCTTATCCCTTTTTGATGCCGAACAGCCTGCGCAGAACGCCGCGCAGACACTTTGGGCTTTTGATAACGACCACCTGCATCGCTCTCCCGCCTTTCGTGGTGTGATACCACAATATAAGCGGCAGGACGGCAAAGTGTGCGGCTCAGGCCTTGTTCCCGGTCAGGATCGGTGTATCCGGCACCGTTTCCACGACCACCAGCGCCCCCTTGCGGGTGGAGATGGTGATGCAGTCTGAGCCTTCGGCATACTCATTGCTGACCCCCAGCGGATAACCGGCCACCAGCACATCATCGGTGAGCTCATAGTAGGAACCGCGCTCGCACACACCCTCCGCCCTGCCCTCCATGGGGAAAGCGGAGAAGTAGAAGAACTCCTCCTTCGGGTAGGCGCGGGTTTCGCCGGAGCGGACAAAGGTAATGCGGCTGCGCTCATCCTGAAGCGTTGCCCGCACGCCCCGTTCTTCCAGCCCAAGGCCGGTGGCAAGATTCGAGAGGGTATGCTCGATCCGCCTGCCGCCCAGCGCCCCCAGAAGAAGCACCTCAGTAAAGCCCTTCTCACTGGCAAGCTTGGCGGCATATTCGGTGTCGGTGTCGTCCTTGACGTGAGGCAGGACGATGATATCGTCGTTCTGCTGCACCGGACAGGGCGCGGTATCGAAATCCCCCAGGATGATATTGGGCTTGCAGCCCAGCGGCGCGCAGTTGCGATAGCCTGCATCACAGGCGATGATGAAGTCATCGGGGCGGAGCAGACGCTTCAGCTCCGGCGAGACCGGGCAGGCCGAGAGGATCACGCAGCGCATCACATTCCCCTCCTCTGCCAGTCCTTGACATCCTTGACTTCCTCATACATGGCACAGTAGCTGTCGTACCGGGTCTGGGAGAGCTTTCCCTCGGCCAGAGCGGCGCGTATGGCACAGCCCTTTTCCGTGCGGTGGGAGCAGCCCGTGAACTGACACTGCCCAAGGTAGGGCCCGAACTCCGGGAAGGCATGCTCCAGATTCTCCTTGGGGATGAACCCGGCGCGGTTGGCTTCCAGGCTGGCAAAGCCGGGGGTATCCGCAATGCGGCCCCCAAAGGCCTCAAAGATGGTCACCTCGCGGGTGGTATGGCGGCCGCGCCCCAGCTTCTGGCTGATGGCGCTGGTCTCCCGCTCGGCCTGAGGCAGCAGGGTGTTGAGCAGGGTCGATTTGCCTACACCGGAGTTGCCGCAGAAGGCGCAGAGCCGCCCGCTGATCCACTGCCTGACCTCGTCCAGCCCTTCCCCGCTGTCGTAGCGGATGGCAATGAAGGGCAGAGTGGATCTTTCATAGGCGCTGCGCAGGAACTCCACCTCGCCGAGGTCAGCCTTGGTGCAGACGATGACGGGCTGCACGCCCTTGTCCACGGCAATGGCCGAGAGCTTGTCCAGCACCAGTGTGCTGGGGGTGGGCTGGGTGGTGCTGGCCACAAGGAACAGCACATCCAGATTGGCCACAGGCGGCCGGACAAACACGTTTTTGCGGGGTGCGATCTCGGCAATGACTGCCGCGCCGTTCTCGGTCTCCAGCGTCACCTCATCGCCCGCCACGGGGGTGATCTTCTGTTTGCGGAAGATGCCCCGGGGCTTGCACTCGATCACACCCTCTTCGGTCTTGACGTAGTAAAAGCCGCCAATTCCTTTTACGATATATCCCTTCATCCGTTCCTCCCTCAGGACAGCAGCGCGCTCCACCAGTCGCCCAGGCCGGTGCCCTCACTGCTGGAAGAATCGCCGCTGCTGGAAGAGCTGCCCCCGATCAGGCCGCTCCACCAATCGCTGGAGGAGCTGCCCGGCTGTTCATCCGGGGTCTCAGGCACCGGCTCGGGGCCTGCGCTCACGGTAATGCTGACACGGCTGTTCACCTTGACGGTAGATCCTGCCGCCGGGCTCTGGCCGATGATGGTACCGGCGGGCTGGTCGCTGTACTGCTCGGTGGTGCTGCCAAGGCCCAGCTTGTTCTGCACCAGCACGGAGCGGGCATCGTTCACGCTCTTGAGACCGGTCAGGGCAGGCACCTTGGCCGTGGTGTTGACCTGCGGGCGGCTGACATAGACCACCACTGTGGAGCCTGCGGCAACCTGACTGCCCGCAGCAGGTTCGGTGCGGATGATGGAGCCTGCGGCCACGCTGGGTTCCACCGCCTGGGTGATCAAAACAGAGACTCCCAGATCCTTGAGCTGCTGCTCACCATCTGCCTGCACATAGTTGGAGACATCCGGCACGGTGACATACTGGATGCCCAGGCTGACGGTCAGAGTCACGCTCTGGCCCTCACGGACGGTACGGCCCGCCACCGGGGACTGCCGGTAGACGTAACCGGCGGCGTAATCGTTGCTGTAGGCCTGCTCCCAGTTGATGACGATCTGGCCGGATGCCACCTGCTGGGAAGCGTTGACCTCATCCTGGGTCATGCCGCTGTAATCTGCCAGCACCACATCGGCCTTTTCCCCCATCAGGGAGCTGGAATCATTCAGGATCATCCAGCACAGGGCCGCGCAGGCCAGTGCAAAGGCCACAGTGATGCCGAACAGCACCGGCAGGAACACGGTGCGCTTTTTCTTTTTTCTGCCTTTTGCCGGGGCACTGCCGCGCTCCGGACGGGATTCTTTTCTGGGCATAGGGGGTTCCACCACCTTTTCAGGAATTTCATCGGGGAGATAGGTGTAGTTGAACACGATGGCCGGGTTCTCCACATAGGCGTTGAGGGCTTCCAGCATCTCAGCGGCGCTCTTGTAGCGGTTTTCGGGCCGCTTTGCCATGGCCCGCTCGGTGATCTCCACCAGCCCCACCGGCACCCAGGGAGCCAGTTCCCTCAGGCTCCTGGGCTGATCCGAGATCTGCTTGATGGCCACCTCCACCACGTCATCGGCATCGAAGGGCAGATGCCCCGAGAGCATCTCGTACATCATCACGCCCACCGAATAGAGGTCACTGGTGAAGTCGGTCTCATCGCCCTTGGCCTGCTCCGGGCTGATATAGTGGACGCTGCCCATGGCCTTGCCGCCCGAGAGCTGGTTCTCGGCCCGGGAGATGCGGGCAATGCCAAAATCCATCATCCGCAGCTGGCCGTTGTCCAGCAGCATGATGTTCTGGGGCTTGATGTCCCGGTGCACCACGCCGTTGTGGTGGGCATGGTCCAGCGCTTTCAGAATCTGGGAGATAAAATGGACGGTCTCCCGGCTGGTCAGCTTACCGCCCCGCTCGTTCAGATACTCGCGCAGGGTCATGCCGTCCACATATTCCATGACGATATACTGCAGATGGTCGCTCACCGAGACATCATACACCTTGACGATGTTGGGGTGGTTGAGCAGCGAGATGGCCTTGGACTCGTTCTTGAAGCGGCGCACAAGGTCGGGGTCGTGCATAAGCTCCTGCCGCAGCACCTTAACGGCCACGACCGTGCCCTCCGGCACCGGACCGCCCGGCCCCACAACGGCCTTGTAGACATTGGCCATGCCGCCGGTGCCGATGAGCTCCCGCACCGTGTACAGACCATCCAGCGTTTTGCCGATCAGGTTATCCATGGTGCACCTCCGTAGGTTCCACAGCCAGCAGCAGGGCGGTGATGTTGTCGGAGCCGCCGTTCTCGTTGGCGGCATCCACCAGCCGGTCGGGCAGGTCGTAGAACGGGCCCTGCGCCAGCAGCTGCTCCATCTGCTCTACCGGCACCATGTTGGTCAGGCCGTCCGAGCAGAGCAGCAGCAGATCCTTTGCCTGCAGCTGCACCGAAGTGACCTCCGGCTCCAGCCGGTAATCCACGCCCAGCGCCCTGGTGATGATGTTCTTCTGGGGATGATGCTCGGCCTCCTCCTCCGTGATGGTGCCGCAGTCCACCAGCTCCTGCACATAGGAGTGGTCGTGGGTGAGCTGGGTCAGTTTACCACCCCGGCAGAGGTAGGCGCGGGAATCGCCCGCGTGGCAGAGGGTGGCTTCCCCGCCCCGCACCAGTGCGCAGACCGCCGTGGTGCCCATACCGGCCAGCGATTCCTCGTGGGCGGCTTTGTTGAACACATAGCGGTTGGCGCTGATGAGGGCCTTTTTCAAAAAAGCTCCCTCCTGCCCTGCTCCGCACTGGGCGTACTGCTCCTGAAACACCTGCTCGATGACATTGCAGGCCCCCTGTGAGGCCTCGCGGCCGCCTTTGGCACCGCCCATGCCATCACACACCAGTGCCCAGACAGCACCGCCGGGCAGCTCCCCGGCACGGTAATCATCCTGATTTTCCTGCCGGACGCGGCCCACATCCGTTTTTCCTGCTAGTTTCATAGGCTTCTCCTCTTGCGATTTACGCCTTACCATTCATTTCGTCCCGGCGCAGCTGGCCGCAGGCGGCGCTGATCTCGCTGCCAAGACGGCGGCGTACCGTGGCGTTGACCCCCAGGCTCTCCAGCTTTTTCTGGAAGCGCTGGACATTGGCGGCATCGGTAGCCGAGTAGGGGCTTCCGTCCACCGGGTTGATGGGAATGAGGTTCACATGAGCACCCATGCCCCGGATGAGGTCGGCCAGCTGTCTGGCGCAGGCATCGGAATCATTGACACCGCGCACCATCGAATACTCAAAGCTGACCCGGCGGCCCGTGGTCTCCTGATAGCGGCGGACGGCGGGCATCAGCACCTCCACGGGGTAGGCATCATTGACCGGCATCATGCCGCTGCGGATCTCGTTGTTGGGAGCGTGCAGGGAGACCGAAAGGGTCAGCTGCAGCTTTTTCTCGGCCAGCTGGTCGATCTTGGGCACCAGGCCGCAGGTGGAAAGGCTGATGTTGCGCATTCCGATGTTCACCCCCTCCGGGGAGGAGATGTTCTCAAGGAAGCGCATGACCTCGTCAAAATTATCCAGCGGCTCCCCGATGCCCATGAGGACGATGTGGGAGATGCGCTCCCCGATGTCTTTCTGGGCGGTATAGATCTCAGAGCAGATCTCACCGGCTTCCAGGTTACGCACCCGGCCTGCCTGGGTGGAGGCGCAGAAGCGGCAGCCCATCCGGCAGCCCACCTGCGTGGAGACGCAGACCGTGTTGCCGTAGTGGTAGCGCATGACAACGGTCTCGATGCAGTTGCCATCGGCCATCCGCAGCAGATATTTCACGGTGCCGTCCTTGGCTTCCTGCCGGCGCTCGATCTTGGGGGCAGCAATGTAAAACTGCTCTTCCAGCTTTGCCAGCAGGGTCTTGGGCTGGTCGGTCATGGCAGAAAACTCGGTGACCAGCTTCTGGTGCACCCAGTGGAAGATCTGCTTTGCCCGGAAGCCCGGCTGACCCATGGCTTTCAGCGCAGCGGTCAGCTCGGCCAGCGTCAGGGAAGAGATACAGCGTTTTTGTTCCATGGTATTCTCCTATGAATCAATACGAACCGGACGGCGGGTTCATTGCGTTTTCTGCATGGCGCAGAGGAAAAAGCCGTCCATCCCGGTGCGGGTGGGCACCGAGAGCGCCCCGTGCTCCCCCACTGTCATTCCGTCAGGGAACGCCACAGCGGGCCGGACCACCCGGAACTCCGGGTGGCGGGCAAGGAATGCCGCCACCTGCTCCTCGTTCTCGGCGGGGTCGATGGTACAGGTGGAGTAGACCAGCCGCCCGCCCGCTTTCAGCAGAGCGGCTGCTGTGTCCAGAATGGACGACTGGGTGGCCAATAATTCATCGTGGCGTGCTTTTTCCAGCGTCTTATAGCGGATATCCGGCTTTTTTGCCAGAATACCCAGGCCGCTGCAGGGGGCATCCACCAGAATGCGGTCTGCGGCGGGCAGCTTTGGGTTGGGGCGGGTGGCATCATTGCAGAGGGCGGTGACATGGGCAAAGCCCATCCGTTCCACAGCGCTCCGGATGAGCCCGACCCGGTGCTCTGCCACATCGCAGCTGTACAGTGCGCCCTGCCCCTGCATCTCCTCGGCCAGCAGCAGCGTTTTGCCGCCGGGTGCCGCGCAGAGGTCGATCACGGTATCGCCGGGCTTTGCCTCCACACAGAGGGCTGCCAGCTGGCTGGCCTGCCCCTCTACATGGAAACAGCCCTCCTTGAAGAGCGGGTGCTCCGCCGGGCTGCCCTCAAACTTTGCCAGCACACTGCCGGGCACAAGGCCGGGCTGTGCGCTCTTCACGCCGCTTTCCAGCAGTTTTTTACAGAGGGCCGCGGCATCCGTTTTCAGGCAGTTGGCCCGCAGGCTGGTGCAGCCGCCGTCGGCGGTGTGGGTCAGGATGCCCAGCGCTTCCTCGGGGTAATGGGTGCGCAGAAACTCTGCCACATCCTGCCCCGCAGAGCCCAGCACCATGAGGCGCTGGGTCTCGTTCCGGAAACGGGCAGTTTTCAGATCATAATTGCAGGCCTTGCGCAGGACGGCATTGACCAGCCCGGACGCACTCGCCTTTTTGAAGGTACGGGTCAACTTGACGGCCTCGTTCACCGCCGCCGACACCGGCACCTGCATATAGCGGGCCTGTGCCAGCGCGGCCCGCAGGATCTCGCGCACCTGCGGGTCCAGCCTGGCAAGGCCCTTGGGCAGGAACTGCTCCAGAATGAAATCCAGCGTGCCCTGATGTTCCAGCACGGTGTAGAAGATGGCACCGGCAAAGGCCTTATCCCGGCCCTCCAGTTTCTTGCGGCGGAGTTCGGCATCCAGCACAAGGTTTGAGAAGCCGTCCTGCTCCTGCCGGACCAGTGCAGCCACTGCCGCTGCCCGTGGATTGGCCGCCATCAGAGGGTATCCCCCGCTTTGAGGCGCAGACCGGCCGCAAAGGAGGTACCATCCATCGGCTTTTTGCCCTCAGGCACCACATGAAGCAGCTGGACCGCGCCATCGGCACAGGCCACCGTCAGGGGCTTTGTGGAAAGCACCGTGCCGGGAGCCTCACCGTTGGAGGCGGCCACGCGGCACTCGGTCACCTTGACTTTTTTGCCGCCTGCGGTCACGAACCAGGCCATGGGCCAGGGGTTCATGCCGCGCACCCAGTTGTGGATGTGCGCGGCAGTATCGGTCAGCCTGAACTCTGCCAGCTCCTTGTCCAGCATGGGGGCCAGGGTGGCATTCTCATGCTGCTGGGGCTGGGGCCTGAGGGTGCCGGCTTCCAGGGCGGGCACTGCCTCGCAGAGGACACGGGCACCCACGGCGGTGACCCGGTCGAACAGCTCGCCGCTGGTCTCCTCCGGGCCGATGGCGACCTTCTCGCAGACCAGCACATCGCCGGTGTCCAGCCCCTCGTCCATCTGCATGATGGAAACGCCGGTCTCGGTGTCGCCGTTCAGAACAGCCCACTGCACGGGGGCGCTGCCGCGGTACTTGGGCAGCAGGGACACATGCAGGTTGATGCAGCCATACTTCGGGGCTTCCAGCACGGATTTGGGCAGGATGCAGCCGTAGGCCACCACCACGATGAGGTCAGGGGCCAGCGCCCGGATGTTGGCATCCTCGCTGCCGTCCCGCAGGGTGCGGGGCTGGAACACGGGGGTCCCATGCTCCAGAGCAACTTCCTTGACCGGGGGCGCGGTGAGCACCTGCTTGCGGCCCACCGGCTTATCCCGCCGGGTGTACACGCCGCAGATCTCGTGACCGGCAGCATACAGGGCCTTCAGGCACTCCGCGGCGATATCCGGGGTTCCCATGAACAGAATGCGCATCAGTTGTTTCCTTTCGCTTCACGGGCAGCCTTTTTGCCCTCCTCGGTGTCCTCGTAGAAATACTCGCTGGACTCCATGATGGTAATGCCGTCCAGATGATCGTTCTCGTGCTGGATGCAGCGGGCCAGCAGGCCCTCGGCCTCCAGCTCGAACCAGTTGCCGTTGCGGTCCTGTGCACGCACCTTGACGGCAGCGGGACGGGTCACGGCACCGTTGTGGCCGGGGAAGGACAGGCAGCCCTCGTAGGCGGTCTCCTCATCCTCAGAAACAGCCAGGATCTCGGGGTTGACGAAGTCGATGAACTTGTACTCATAATTCTCGGGGATCTCCTCGGGGGCATCGGTGGTGTCCCACACCACGAACAGGCGGCGCAGCATCCCCACCTGAGGGCCTGCCAGACCCACGCCGTCGGCGGCGATCATCGTCTCTCGCATGTCATCCAGCAGGGTGGCAAGGCGGTCGTCAAAGTTGGTCACGGGGCGGCAGACCTTGTTCAGGATGGGGTCGCCCTCTTTTACGATGTTACGGATAGCCATAGTGGTACCTCCAAAATTTGTTGTGTTGTATCAGATATCCCCGTCCGAGTGCAGATCGACCACAACGGTGGCCTTGCCGGGCAGTTTTTCCTGCTCGTAGAGGGTCAGCGTTTCCCGGATGAGGTCCCGGAAACGGCGGTCGTTGCGGCACTTGACGGTGAGTTTATAGCGGTAGGAATCGTTGATCTTTTCAATGCTGCCGGGGGTGGGGCCCAGCACCCGCAGGGGCAGGTCGGGCTGTTTGGCCGCCTGTCGGCCCAGCAGGGCCGCAAAGCGGGCAGAAGCCCGGGCCACCTCGCTCTCCTTTGGCCCGGCAAAGCCCACAACGCAGAGCCCGCAGAAGGGCGGATAAAGCCCCAGCTTCCGGTAGGCGATCTCCTGCTCGAAGAACGCGTCGTAGTCCTGCGCGGCGGCAAGGTTGAGCACCGGGTTGTCCGGGTCGGTGGTCTGGATGATGGCAAAGCCGGGGTCTTTTGCCCGACCGCTCCGGCCCACCACCTGCGTGACGAGGCTGAACACGGTCTCATAAGCCCGGAAGCCCTGGGCGAACAGGAGCGAATCGATGCCCAGCACACCCACCAGCGTCACATCCTCGAAATCCAGCCCCTTGGCCACCATCTGGGTGCCCACCATGATGTCATATTCATGCCGGGCAAACTTTGCCAGCAGCTTTTCATGGGCATCCTTGGCGGCGGTGGTATCCTGATCCATCCGCAGGATGCGGGCCTCCGGAAAGAGCTTTGCCAATTCCTCCTCGGCCTTCTGGGTGCCAAAGCCCCGGTACTGCAGTTTGCCGCCGCAGGCGGGGCATCTGGCAGGGGGCGGGTCCAGCTGGCTGCCGCAGTAATGGCAGAGCAGCTTGTGGGCCGATTTGTGGTAGACCATGGGCACGCTGCACTTGGGGCATTTGAGCACCTCGCGGCAATCCTCGCACTGGGCCACGGTCTGGTAACCCCGGCGGTTGAGCAGCAGGATGGTCTGCTTGCCTGCCTCAAGGTTGTGCCGGATGGCATCCTCCATGGCAAGGCTGATCTCCCGGGGGTTGCCGGAGGCAAGCTCGGCCCGCATATCCACGATCTGGACTTTGGGCAGCGGGTTGCCGCCATAGCGTTTGGTCAGGCGCACCAGCTGGGTGCGGCCATGCTGGGCGGCATAATAGCTCTCGGTGCTGGGGGTGGCGCTGGCCAGCAGGAGCAGGGCCCCGTTCTCCGCCGCGCGCTGCCGGGCCACCTCGTGGGCCGAGTAGCGGGGCGCGGATTCGGAGCGGTAGGTGTGCTCCTGCTCCTCATCAATGATGACAAGGCCGATGTTTTCCAGCGGGGAGAAGATCGCGCTGCGGGTGCCCACCACGATATCCGCGCCGCCATCCTGGATCATCTGCCATTGGAGCAGGCGCTCGGTGTGGTTGAGGGCGGAATGCTGCACGGCCACCCGCTTGCCAAATTGGCTTTTCAGCCGCAGGATCATCTGGGGTGTCAGGCTGATCTCAGGCACCAGCACCAGCGCCCGGCGGCCCATCTGCAGACAGTGCTCGATGAGCTTCAGGAACACCAGCGTTTTTCCGCTGCCGGTCACGCCGTAGAGCAAGGCCGAGTGCGGGGCAGCATCCTCCAGCCCGGGCAGCAGCGCGTCATAGGCGGCCTGCTGCTCCTCCGTGAGAAGGATGGGCTCGTTTTTCAGCGGGATGGAAGAATACAGGTCGATGGATTTGTTCACCTTGCTGCATTCCAGCACGCCCTTGGCGCAGAGGTTGTCCAGCACCGCCCGGCTGATGCTCTTTTCCTCCAATGCAGACAGGGTGCGCTCACCTCCGGCCAGCAGGGCCACTGCGGCCAGCTGCTTGGCGGTCGGCCTGGGCTTTGGGGGCAGCGTGCCCACCAGCTTGTAGGCATTTTCCGTGTGTCGGACGAGCTGCTTTTGAAGCACCGGGGTCACGCCGTCCTCCGCCACGGTGGACTTGTACTGCGCACCGTAGGGGATGACCGCCTTGACGGCCTCGTAATAAGTGCAGAAGGTGCGCTCCTTCAAAAAGTGCACCAGCCGCAGCAGCTCCGGGGTAAGGCAGGCAGAGGCTGGGGCAACATCGAACAGGAACTTGAGCTTTGCGCTCTCCGGTTCGGCATCGCAGGCCAGCACCACGCCCATCCGGGCACGGCTCCCCCGCCCGAAGGGCACCAGCACCATGCTGCCCAGCCGGACGGTATCCTGCTGGTCGGGCATGACGGCATAGGTATAGAGTTTGTCGAAATGAAAGGTCGCGTTGCTCACTGCAACGCCTACCGTTTTTGGCATTCAGGCAGCTCCTTCAAAGCGTTTTAGCGGGTCAGGCCCGCACGCTGGCAGATGACATCATAGAGCCTTGCGGCGCAGGCATCCACCTCGTCGTTGACCAGCTTGAGGGTGAATTTGTCCTGCTGGGCCAGCTCATTGCGGGCGATCTCCAGGCGCTCCCGGATGCTCTCCTCGCTCTCGGTGCCGCGGCCGCGCAGGCGGCGCTCCAGCTCCTGGGTGGAGGGGGGCAGCAGGAAGATGGTGGTGGCACCGGGATACATGCGGCGGATATTGGCCGCGCCATGCACATCGATGACCATGACCACCAGCTTGCCCGCGTTCAGCCGCTTGTTGACCTCTTCCTTCAGGGTGCCGTAGTAGTTGCCGTTGAAAAAATTGTGCTCCACGACCTCATCCTGATTGATGAGCTGCTGGAACTGCTCCTTGGTGCGGTAGTAGTAGTCTACCCCTTCCTGCTCCCCGGGGCGGGGGGAACGGGTGGTGGCAGAAACCGTTTTTTCGATCTCGGGGTGGGCCTTGCGCAAAGCGCTGACCACACTGTCCTTTCCGGTACCGGCGGCACCGGAAACGACAAACAGATATTTTTCATTTTCCATGGTCTTACTGCTCCTCTTCTGTCACTGCTTTGCCCTCGGCCTGACCGGCGGCACGGCTGGCCACCGTTTCGGGCTGAAGGGCTGAAAGGACAACGTGGTCGGAGTCCATGATGAGGACGGCGCGGGTGCTGCGGCCATAGGACGCATCAATGAGCATCCCCCGCTCCCGCGCTTCCTTGACCAGACGCTTGACCGGGGCAGAATCGGGGCTGACCACAGCCACCACCCGGCCCGCGCTGACCAGATTGCCAAAGCCGATGTTGATCAGTTTCATCTTTTCCTCCGAACCATCTGAATCTCAGGGTTTACTCCAGATTCTGGATCTGCTCACGGATCTTCTCGATCTCCGCCTTCATATCCACCACGATGCGGGTGATATCCAGATCCTGACACTTGGAGCCGATGGTGTTGGTTTCACGGTTCAGCTCCTGGGTCAGGAAATCCAGCTTGCGGCCCACGGGCTCGTCCAGCTCCAGAATGGAGCGGTACTGGGCGATGTGGCTGCGCAGGCGGACGGTCTCCTCATCCACGGCGGTCTTGTCGCCAAAGATGGCGGCCTCGGTCAGGACACGGGCATCATCAATGTTCCGGTCCTCCAGAATGACCTTGAGCTTTTCGTACAGGCGGTTGGTGTAGTTCTCCACCCGGCCGGCGCTCAGGGTCTCCACCCGGCCCACGCATTCTTCCAGAAAACGCAGGCGGTTCTCCACGTCAGCCTTCATCTTGGCACCCTCAGCGGCGCGCATCTCCACAAAGCGGTCCAGTGCCTGGGCGGTGACAGCGGAAACATCCTCCCACAGCTGCTCCTCATCCACATCGGCGTGGCGGGTGGTCAGCACATCGGGAAAACGGGCGATCATCCCGGCGGTCACATCGTTCTTGACCTCCAGCGTCTCAGACAGGGCCCGCAGGGCCTGCTGGTAGCTCTTTGCCAGCTCCTGATTCACAGCCACCACAGTATCGGCGGCATCCACGTTCTGCACCGTCAGGCTCAGTTCTACCTTGCCGCGGGTCACCCGCTCGTTCAGCTGCTTTTTCAGGCGGCTGTCCAGATAGCTGCAGGTGCGGGGCATCCGGGAAGAATACTCAAAGTACCGGGAATTGACGCTGCGCAGCTCCACCGTGATCTCACGGCCATTGCGCACAGCAGTTCCCCGGCCAAAACCGGTCATGCTCAAAATCATGCTTTTTTCCTCGTATTCCAAAGGGTTTTCTGCGGACATTCTTCGTATATGTATCCGCTTTGGGGCACACAGACCCATGTTACGATACATATACTATATATTTTACTCTGCCGCCCCTTTTTTTGCAAGCAATGCGGCGAAAAAAATCTATTTTACCCCCCTTGACAAGGGGCAGGAACAGCGCTATACTATGCATCGTGAACAGCGTTCATGTTGAGGAGGTGGTCATACGAATCCGATGGCAACGTCCAAGGAGGAGATCCTGAAAACGAGCCGGGTCCTCATCCAGCAGAATGGATGGGAAGCGGTCAACATCCGTGCCGTGGCAGCAGCCTGCGGGGTATCCGTGGGGTGCATCTACAACTACTTCGGTTCCAAGACCGAACTGGTGAGCGCGGCGGTGGAAAGCATCTGGAGCGATATCTTCCGCCACCCGGACGACCCGGCGGTGTTTGAGGATACCCTGTCCTGCATCCGCTGGATGTACCGGCAGATGGAGTACGGCTCTGAGCAATACCCCGGCTTCTTCACCCACCACGCGCTTGGCTTTGTGCGGCAGGATACCGCCGATGGCAAGCAGCAGATGCGGCAGACCTGGCAGCACATCCTGGATGCGCTGACCATGGTGCTGACCAGGGACAAAAAGATCCGGCCAGACGCATTTACTGAGGAATTCACCCGCCAGAAATTTGCGGGCATCCTGTTCTCCCTCATGCTTTCTGCCGTGGTGCAGCAGGATTTTGACCCCATAACGGTATTGGAGATCATCCGCAGGACCATTTATGAAGTGTAAAAAACATCCCACAGTCTTGTGGGAGTTTTTTACGGCCAAAAGTGAACAGCGTTCATATTGAGTGATGCAGGACATCTTCCCCAGCATTCCACCCACGGCAGTCTGCACATCACAACGATGCAGTCCGGTCGGCAATCGCTGACCGGATCGCGATAGAGCAGCAAACCAACCGTAAAGGAGCAACATTTTTATGAGAGCAATCATTGAGACCGTTTTCGACATCTTCTATCTGGTCACCGTGCTGACCTTGGGCATCCGCATGATCCGCGGCAGCAAGGCTGGCACCCAGTTCCGCCTGTTCGGCCTGATGGCCGTGGTGCTGGGTGCAGGTGACTCCTTCCATCTGGTGCCCCGTGCCCTGGCACTGTGCACCACCGGCCTGGAGAACTACGCTGTGCCTCTGGGCCTGGGCAAGTGGATCACCTCTGTGACCATGACCGTGTTCTATGTACTGCTGTACTACGTCTGGCGCAAGCGCTACCAGATCGAGGGCCAGAAGGATCTGACCATTGCCGTGTACGCCCTTTCTGCCGTGCGCATCGTGCTGTGCATGATGCCGCAGAACCAGTGGCTGACCAACCACACCCCGCTGACCTGGGGCATCTTGCGCAACATTCCCTTTGCACTGCTGGGCCTGCTGATCATCGTGCTGTTCTACCACAGTGCCAAGGAACACAAGGATCAGGCTTTCCGCTGGATGTGGCTGACCATCGTGCTGAGCTTCGGCTTCTATATCCCGGTGGTGCTGTGGGCAGATGTCAACCCCCTGATCGGTATGCTGATGATCCCCAAGACCTGCGCCTATGTCTGGACCGTGCTGATCGGCTACAACGCCATGAAGGCTGAGAATGGCAAGAACAACTGAGACCTGCGGAACACAAAAAACAATAACAAAAAGAAGGGGCTGCTGCATCAAACGGTGCAGCAGCCCCTTCTGGTATTATGATTTAGACAGGGTGAGACTGATTGGTGTAATCAGCGTGGTCAGCGTCCACGCCCTGCTTCTTGGCATTGCGCTTCTCGAAGAACTTGGGTGCGACCTGCGGGAACATTGCGTAGGTCAGAACATCCTCTTCCTGAGTTGCCCACTTGGCGGCCTCAGCCTTCAGCTTGTCCATCTCGGGAGCCAGGGTGTCGGCAAAGCGGCAGGTGATGGGCTGCTCGTCGCCCAGGATCTTCTTGGTGAACTCGGGGCTGATGGGAGCGGGAGTCTTGCCGTAATCGCCGTGGACCAGGCCCTTGAACTCCTTGGTGACCATCTTGTAGCGCTCGCCCAGGATGACGTTGAACACAGCCTGCGTGCCAACAATCTGGCTGGTGGGGGTGACCAGCGGAGGATAGCCTGCGTCCTCACGAACGCGGGGGATCTCGGCCAGCACTTCGTCCAGCTTATCTTCCTTGCCTGCATCCTTCAGCTGCTTGAGCATGTTGGAGAACATGCCGCCGGGCACCTGGTACAGCAGGGTGTTGGCATCCACGCCCAGGCTCTTGGGGCTGATCTGGCCGTTGGCGATGTACTTCTCGCGCAGCTTTGCAAAGTAAGCGCGGACAACGTTCAGCTGCTTCAGATCCAGGCCGGTGTCGTAATCGGTACCCTGCAGGGCAGCGACCAGGCTCTCGGTGGGCATGTGGCTGGTGCCAAGGCTCAGGGGGCTCATGGCAGTATCGATGATATCAGCACCTGCCTCGATGCCCTTGAGGATGGACATGGAAGCCAGACCTGCGGTGTAGTGGCTGTGGATATCCACGGGGATGCTGACGGTCTCCTTCAGCTTCTTGACCAGATCATAGCAGGTATAGGGAGTCAGCAGGCCAGCCATGTCCTTGATGCAGATGGAGTTTGCACCCATCTCCTCCAGGGTCTTGGCGTAGGCTGCAAAGTACTCGTTGTTGTGCACGGGGCTCAGGGTATAGCTGATGCAGCCCTGAACATGTGCGCCTTCCTTGTTGGCAGACTTGATGGCGGTCTGCAGGTTGCGGGGATCGTTCAGTGCGTCGAAGATGCGGATGACATCGATGCCGTTTGCAACGGACTTCTGTACAAAGTACTCAACAGCATCATCGGCGTAGGGGCGGTAGCCCAGCATGTTCTGGCCGCGGAACAGCATCTGCAGCTTCTGGTGGGGCAGCTCCTTGCGCAGGATGCGCAGACGCTCCCAGGGGTCCTCATCGAGGAAGCGGATGCAGCTATCAAAGGTAGCGCCGCCCCAGCACTCGACAGAGAAGTAAGGGATCTTATCCATTTCGGGCAGGATGGGACGCATCTCATCCATCGTCATACGGGTGGCCAGCAGAGACTGGTGAGCATCACGCAGGACGACTTCCGTAATCTTGATCGGCTTTTTGGCCATGGTTGTCACCTCTTCCTCAGTTCTCAGTTCATGGAAACCAGAACGTCACCGGAGTTGACGGTGTCGCCCTTGTTGACGTTGACGGAGGCCACAGTGCCATCCTGAGGAGCAACGATCTCGTTCTCCATCTTCATGGCCTCGAGGATGACCAGCACGTCACCGGCCTTGACGGAAGCACCGGCTGCGACCTTGACATCCAGGATGTTGCCGGGCATGGGAGCCTTGACGGCGACAGCACCGGCAGCACCGGCGGGAGCAGCAGCCTTGGGAGCGGCAGCGGGAGCAGCCGGAGCCTTGGGTGCGGCGGGAGCAGCGGGAGCTGCAACGGGAGCAGCGCCTGCGGCGGTCTCCTCAACGGAAACGCTGTAAGCAACGCCATTGACGGTAATATTGTAGTACTTCATGGAAGGATCCTCCTGAACAAAATCAATGTATGGATTCGATGTACGGTTTACGTTCCGGAACCGCTTACAGAGCCATGTTGCCGTGCTTCTTGGGCAGGCGGGCGGCACGCTTGGTGCTCAGCAGCTCAAAGGCGGCAACCACGCTTGCACGGGCGTTGGCAGCGTCGCAGGTCATATCAGCGGCACCGGCGGCAACGGCGTTGGCAGCGCTGCACACCTCAGCGGTGTACTGGGCAGCCTTGGCGTTGGTGGCGGCAATGATGTTGTCGGAAGCGTCGATCTCGGCCTTGTACAGGACAGAGACGGCAGCGTTGGGCTCCAGAGCGCTGACGGTGCAGCCGTTGACGGCGATCTTCAGGTCAGCGTTGGCCAGAGCGGTGTAGACAGGGCCCACAGCCTTGCCGGACAGCAGAGCCACCTTGGCGGTGGTAGCATCAGCATAGGTAGCAGCCAGACGGGCAGCCTCACGGATGCCGCCTGCGATGTCATCGGTGGCGCTGGGTACAAAGCCGTTGGTGTTGACGATGGTCAGCACGGGCACGCTGAAAGCATCGCACAGGCGGACAAAGCGGGAAGCCTTGGCCACGCAGTTGTGGCACAGGGTCTCGCCGGTGGCCACAATACCCACAGCGTTGCCGCCGATGGTTGCGAATGCGGTGTAGACGTGCTTGCCGAAGCCTGCATACAGCTCCACAGCGCTGTCCTTGTCGATCAGGGCAGCGGCAGCCTTCTCGGGGGCAGCACCGGCGCTCAGAACGCTGGTGGGCTGCTCGAACTCGAAGATGGCGGGGCCGGTCAGGTTGTTGGCAGGCAGCAGACCCACGATGTGGGCAGCCTTCTCGGCAGCTTCCTCAGCGTTGGCAGCCACGATGGCAGCCACACCAGCCTTGGCAGCAGCCTCGGCAGTGCCTGCGCCGGGGACCTTGTCGCCCTTAGCGGCGGAGGTGAACGGAGCGGTGAAGAACAGCTCTGCATCCTCAGCCATGACGCACACGTCCGCATTGGCAGCGCTCAGTGCGCTGGTGCCGCCGCACACGCCGGTGACGACTGCGATCTGGGGAATGACACCGGAAACCTTGGCGATGGTGGCGTTCAGCTTGGCGCTGGCGGTCAGAACGTCCAGACCCTCAGCCAGCTTAGCGCCGACAGAGTTGTAGAACGTGACCACCGGGCAGCCGGTCTGAGCAGCCATCTCCAGGACCTTGATGTTCTTCTCAACGTCCTTGACAGAGACAGCCTCGCCGTTCTGGTAAACAGCATAAGCCTGCTGACCAGCCGCATAGCCGCAGGCAGCACTCACTGCGCCGTCCGCAAACAGTGCGGTATACTCCCCGTCATCGAAAAACTTGGCGAGGATTTCTCCTTTGTTACTCTTTGAAGCCATGGTAAGACCTCCTGCTTTTCTATTTTGAGCTTTTTATTTTGAGCTTTCAAAATTAGTATCATTATACCTTATTTTGAGAGCGTTCACAAGGGCTGAAAGGCCCATTTTGCGGAAAAATTTCACAATCTTTTCCAGGATCAGACGGTTTTTGCGCCGTGAAAGCTGAAAAAACGATCACTTTCTCCGTTTTGCGGGGGCATTGCCGCTGCCCACAGGGCCCTTGGGACGGCGGGCGGCAGCCTTGGACTGCAGCGATGCGCTGCGGGTCTGGGCACGGCCCTTGGCGGCGGCGGCACGCAGACCGTTGACCTCTGCCTTGGTCAGTTCACGATAGGTGCCGGGCTTGAGCATTCCCAGCTTGACCACGCCCTCGGCGTTGCGCTTCAGGCGGACAACCTCCAGACCAACGGCCTCGCACATGCGGCGGATCTCGCGGTTCTTGCCCTCTTTCAGGGTCATCTCCATCACGGTGCGACCGGGCTCGTCGGTGACGACGTTGATGGCGCAGGGCATGGTCTTGGTGCCATCATCCAGCACAACGCCGGAGCTCATCTTCAGGATCTGGCTCTCATCGGCCCGGGGCTGCACGGTGACGCGGTACAGCTTGGAGATGCCGCCCGACGGATGGGTGACAGCCTGCGCAAAGGCACCGTCGTTGGTCATCAGCAGCAGGCCCTCGCTGTCCTTGTCCAGGCGGCCCACCGGGTACAGGCGGGCGGGGATATCGCTGACCAGCTCCATAACGGTCTTGCGGCCCAGCTCATCGCTGGCGGTGGTCACATAGCCGCGGGGCTTGTACAGGGCCAGATAGTAGAGCTGCTGGTTCTTCTGGATGTAGATGCGCTCGTCATCCACATGCAGCACATCCCGGTTGGGGTCCATCTTGTCGCCCACTTTGACGGGGTGGCCGTTAACCTTGACACGGCCCTCGGCAATGATCTGCTCGGCCGCGCGGCGGGAGCACAGGCCCTGCTCGGCCATGATCTTCTGAATACGTTCTTCTGCCATAATAAAACTCCTTGTGCGCCTCCCGGCGCTCAAAAGCGCACGCCGGAGCATGCGCTGAAAAAACTGCAAGTTGGAAGCTTGCAGTTACGGCGGTGTTCGGAGGACGGCGGGCAGTTTCCTGAGCAAGTGTCCGCTGGGGTGGGACCCTGCTGCCGCAGGCAGTAGGGCGGGCGATGGAATGGCCCGTTTCACTTGCGAGGGAAAGCTGCCCGCTGGCCGTCACTGCTCACTTTTAGGCGCAGCAGGCTCGTCCTTTTTAATGAGTGCGCTGACTTTTTCCACCAGCTCGGGGATCATGGTCAGGGCGCGGTCCACGGTGTTGCTGCCGTCAGAGAGCTGGATGGTGCGGACGCAGCCATCCTTGACCACCAGGAATGCCACGGGCTGGATGTTGACACCCGCGCCGGAGCCGCCGCCGAACAGATCCTTGTTGGCGGCGTTCTTGCCGTCGAAATCGGTGCCGGCAGAGGCAAAGCCGAAGCTCACCTTGGACACCGGCAGGATGGTGGTGCCGTCATCGGTGGTGATGGGCTTGCCGACGATGGTGTTGGAATCCACCATCTGACGGATCTTGTCCATTGTAACGTTCATCAGGTTCTGAATGGGATGCTCAGCCATAAATTCGGCCTCCTTACTTCTATATCAGGGAGCGGAACGCCGCTCCCACGGAACCACTTCCCTGCCCTGTACGGGCCGGGACGCGGACGCACCATACAAAAATATTATACCCGAGCTAGATAAAAACGTCCAGTACCTTTTCGCGCCAGAACGCATACAGAACGCGCAGAAGCGTGAAAACGATGGCATAGGCCCGGGCCGTGACCCGGAAGGAGACGTGATCCTTTACGGTGGGCTCGGCGCTGCCGAAATCCGGCAGGAGCCGGAGCTGCTCAAAGTCCAGATAGAGGAACCGGTCCAGGAAACCCAGCGTCGGGTAGAGCCAGGCGTTCAACCTGCCATAGCTGCGGGCAGCCTCGGCAGGGTCTTCGCCCCGGACACCGAGGACAACATCGATCCGGGTAAAGCGCAGGGAGCCGATGATGGCCCGGGTAAGCTTTCCCGCCCCTTTTAAGATGGTGCAGACGGTCTGCAGGGTCAGCTTCGCCTTCTGGCGGGGCGGGGCTTCCTTTTTGGGCTTCTGTGCACTGGACGCTTTCTTCTTTTTTTCTTTTTTCTTTTTCTCCGGTTTTTCCGGCGCGGGATACCGGAACACCGGGAAGGTGATGCCCAGTGCACCGGCCTTTACCTGAAAGATGCCCTCCGCCCACTGCACATCGGCGCAGAAGGGGCAGAACATGAGCAGCAGACCCAATACCAGCACCACCAGCAGCAGGATACCCACTCCTTTTAAGAGGAACAGCAGCACCGTGCCGATACCAGCGAGAACACTCCACAGGACGCTCATTGGGCCGCCTCACTTTCCGTGCCCCGCACCGGGGGCAGATCTTCCAGACTGGACAGGCCGAAGCACCGCAGGAACACATCCGTGGTGCGGAAGGCCACCGGCCTGCCGGGCAGATCAAGACGGCCCGCCTCTTCAATGAGTCCCTTTTCCAGCAGGCCCGACACACTGGAAGAGGAATCCACGCCGCGCACCTGTTCAATAAAGGCGCGGGAGACCGGCTGGTTGTAGGCGATGACGGTCAGGGTCTCCATGGCCGCCGGGCCCAGCGGGATGGAGCGGCGGGTGTCCAGCACACGGCGGACGCACTCCGCAAATTCCGTTTTGGTGGCCAGCTGCCAGTGGGTGTTCAGGTGGAGCAGGCACAGGCCGCTGTCCTCTCTCTGGCAGCGCTCGTGCAGCGCTGCCAGCGCAGATTCCACGCTGGCGGCAGGCAGCTGCAGCGCCTGGGCCAGCTTGTCGGCCCCGATGGGCTCCGCGTAGGCAAAGAGCATTGCTTCCACTGCGGCACGAATTTGTTTCTGATTCATTGCTCCTCCTTTGTGCGGTCAATGCGGCCCCGGCGCATCTTCAGCTCGCCCTCCGGGCCAAGCGTCACACGGCCGCCGCGCACCAGCTCCAGCAGTGCCAGAAAGGTGGCCACGTTGGCCCCCCGGGTCTGGCGGCGGGAAAACAGCTGGTCCATCTTTTTTGCACCGCCTGCAATGAGCTGGCGCAGGATGTAGACCACCCGGCTGCTCACCGAGACCTGCGGGGCCGACACCAGCGGCTCGAACTGCTGCTGGGTGGGCACTTTGCGGACGGTGGTGCGCCCCATCAGGGCCTGCCAGCAGTCTGCCAGCACCTGCGGCGAATGGAAGAGATCATAGGTGTTGTCCCATTCCAGCCGGGCCGGGGTGCGCACGAACACGGTATATTCCTCTCCCCGCTCCCGCAGACGGGCGGCCATCCGGCGGCACTGGTCATATTCAATGAGCTGGCCGGTGAGCTCCTGCTTCATCCGCTCGCCCTCTTCACTGCGGGGCAGCAGCAAATAGCTCTTCATCTCCACCAGGTGGGCGGCCATCTCGATAAAGGCGCTGGAAATTTCAGGGTCGGTGCTCTCGGCCGATTCCACCGCGCGGGTGTACTGGTCGATGAGCTCCAGAATGGGGATGTTGTGCAGGTCCATCTTGTGCTTCTGCACCAGCGTGAGCAGCAGCTCCAGCGGGCCCTCAAAATCCTCCAGACGGAAGGTCAGTTCTTCTGCCACTCAGATCACCGTCCCGATGGCTGCATAGTACGCAGAATAGGCGATCTGGTCGATGTAGCCGGTGCCGAGATCCAGCAGATCCCAGACCACATCATTGAAGGTGCCCAGCACGCCATCCAGCACACCGGCCCAGACAGCTGCCAGCAGGATGACGAAGATGACGCGCTCGTACCGCATGATCTGGAAGTAGATGCGCTGGGGCAGCACCACCAGCAGGATGCGGCTGCCGTCCAGCGGCGGGATGGGAATGAGGTTGAACACCGCAAGGCCCACATCCATCATCACTAAGTATTGGAGGAAGCGGGCTGCGAAAATCGTAATCATGGTGGTGGGGGCCCAATAATACAGGATCTTCCACGCCACCATGCCGAGGTAGGCCAGCAGCAGATTGGCCGCCGGGCCTGCCAGCGCGGTGAGGGCCATGCCCCACTTGGGGTTTTTGAAATTGCGGGGGTCGGTGGAAACAGGCTTTGCCCAGCCCACCCCGGCAAAGATCATGCAGAGGGTGCCCACGAGGTCAAAGTGGCGGAACGGGTTCAGGCTGATGCGGCCCTCCCGCTTTGCGGTGGGGTCGCCCAGCAGCCAGGCGGCCAGCGCGTGGCCCGCCTCATGGAACGGGATGGCGATCAGGGTCACCAGTGCCCGGATGAGATAATACATTCCTTGTGCGGTCATTCGTTTCTCCCTCGGTTGGATTTTATCCTATTGTACTATTTTTTCGCTTTTGGGGCAAGGGTTTGGCCCTGCAAGAAAAAAGTTGCGGAAAAATCAAATTTGCTCTTGCTTTTTCTCCGCATCTCTGGTAAAATAGTCAAGCTGATTATTTTGAATTCCATACTTCACTGTAGGAGGTGCAAGTACCATGGCTAAGTGTGAATGCTGCGGCAAGGGTGTTACCTTTGGTATCAAGGTTTCCCACTCTCATCGCCGTTCCAACCGTACCTGGAAGCCGAATGTCCGTCGTGTCAAGGCGGTCGTGGAAGGCTCTCCCAAGTATATCTACGCATGCTCTCGCTGCCTGCGCGCTGGCAAGGTTACCCGCGCTGTCTAAGTAGCTGCATCTGCCGGTCACTTTGTCGAGTGGCCGGCTTTTTTGTTATCTTCTGGAGGGATCGACGATGGCTCTGCCAAATGACCCGATCATGCTGCTGAGCATGATCAACCTGAAGCTGCGGGACTTCTACCCCACTCTGGACGCGCTGTGCGAGGATCTGGATGAGGACAAGGCCGCGCTGTGTGCCAGGCTTTCCGCTGTGGGGTACGCCTATGACCCCCAGCGCAATCAATTTGTGTGACAACAGGAGGATGCTGCCATGATCCAAGGGACGTATTATAAGGAATGGAGCCGGATGCTGGGCCGCGACATGGAGTTCAAGGTCTACGGCCATGCCGGTACGCCGGTGCTGGCTCTGCCCGCGCGGGGCGGCCGCTTTTACGACTGGGAAAACAACGGGATGCCCGATGCCATTGCCCCGCTGCTGAATGAAGGCAAGGTGCAGCTGTTCTGCGCCGACAGCATCGATGCCGAGAGCCTGCTGGCCGGGGACACGGCTCCCCGCCGCCGGGCCGAGATACAGGAAAAGTATTTCAATTACCTGACAAGCGAGCTGGCTCCCCGCATCCTGACCCTGAACGGTGCCAAAAAGGACACCCTGCTCTGGGCGGTGGGCGTGGACACCGGCGCGTATCAGGCAGTGAACTGCCGCCTGCGCCGCCCCGAGGTGTTCGCGGGTGCCATCGGCCTTTCCGGCCTGTACGATGTGCGCCGTTTCCTGGGCAATGCAGTAGATGACCTGGTCCTGCGCAATGCCCCCCTGGCCTATCTGGCAGAGGACGGCCTTGTGGACACGAAGCTGCTGGCAAAGGCTGAGGAGAATGCCCTTCTCCTCTGTGCCGGTCAGGGCAGCTACGAGGGCGACGCGCTGGTGGACACCCAGGCCATGGCCGATGCATTGACCGACTGCGGCCTGCCCGTGCATCTGGAAGTGTGGGGCAGCGATGTCTCCCACGACTGGTACTGGTGGGGCAAGGAGCTGAATCTCTTTGCCGCCCGTGTGTTCGGCTGATGGAGGTGCAGGATGCCTGAATTCATTCTTGGTGCGCGCGGCCACGATTTTGGCCGCCATGACCCCGAGACCCTCTTTTCCTCCATCGGGCAGGCAGGCTTTGCCTGCACTCAGCTGGCCTTTACCAAGGCGGTGGAAGGCGTAAAGAGCTATGCCGATGTGACTCCTGCGCTGGTGGAACGGGCAAGAGCGGCTGCGGCAGCGTCCGGCGTGGGCATCGCTGTGGACGGCACCTATGTGGAGCTGAGCTATGCCGACGAGGACAAGCGCCGTGCCGAGGTGGCAAAGGTGCTGAGCCAGATCCCCGTTGCCAGCGCACTGGGGGCAGGCTGCATGGGCAGCGAGACCACCAACATGGCCAAACAGCCCGGTGTGACCCGGAAGGAGGCGCAGGAAGCGCTCCTGCGCAGTCTGGGCGAGATCCTGCCCGCCTGCGAGGAGCAGGGAGTGCTCTTTGCCGTGGAGTGCGTCTACTACCATGCCATGAATACCCCCGAGGCGGTGCGGATGGTGCTGGACACCATGGCAAGCCCCAACCTGCGCGTCATCTGCGATTTTGCCAACTATGTGGGCCCGGAGGCCGCGTCTGTGGATGCACAGCGCCGCATCTGGGACAAAGTAGGCAGCTGGTACGGCGACAAGATCACGGCGGTCCATTTCAAGGGCCAGAACTTCCAGCCGGATGGAACGCTCTATTCCACCAGCCTGGAGGATTCCTGTGTGGACTACGCCGGCGGCTTTGAGATGCTGCGTCAGATGCCGCAGGCTTCCCTGCCCGTGCTGCGGGAGGAAGCTGTGCCCGCCCGCGCCGCAAGCGACCTTGCCTTTATGGGCAGATTCGCCTACTAATCGTTTTGGATGCTTCAAAGGCTCTGTTCCCCGTTTGGGGCGCAGGGCCTTTTGTTTTATCTTCTGTGTTCATAGAAAGTTCACAATAATACCCCCCAGCCCTACTTGCAGAAACAGGACCGCCGTGCTATAATGCAGCTATGGAACAAGATACCCCCAAGGGGTAATGAAAGGAGAATAGACATGAGCGATGTGAACAAGATCCCGGAAGGCAGCTGCCCCCACTGCTCCCCCGCCCCGGCAGAAGCACCCTGCTGTGCCCCGGCTGAGGGAAGCACCGGCTGCGGCTGCCGCCACAAGCAGCGCACCGAGGAGGAGTACAAGCACCTCATCACCCGGCTGAACCGCATCGAGGGCCAGATCCGGGGCATCCGGAGCATGGTGGAAAAGGACGTGTACTGCACGGATATTCTGGTGCAGGCCGCTGCCGCCAGAAGCGCCCTGAACGGCTTTACCCGGGAGCTGATCGACCAGCACCTGAGTACCTGCGTGGCTGAGGACCTGAAAAACGGCGGTGAGGAGAAGCTGCAGGAGTTTTTGTGGATCCTGAACAAGCTCGTTTGATTCCATTCACGCAGCGTTTTTTATCGGAGGGAAACAATGGAACAGTATACTGTTACGGGCATGAGCTGCGCGGCCTGCTCTGCCCGGGTGGAAAAGGCCGTAAAAGCTGTGCCCGGCGTGACCAGCTGCTCAGTGAGCCTGCTGACCAACTCCATGGGAGTGGAGGGCACCGCCAGCGCCTCGGCCATCGTCAAGGCAGTGCAGGAGGCGGGCTACGGCGCAAGCCCCAAGGCTGCTGCCGCCGAGACCCCCAGCGCCGAGCTGGATGCACTGGCTGACCACGAAACACCCAGACTGAAGAAACGGCTCATCGCATCACTGGTCTTTCTGGCGGTGCTGATGTATTTTTCGATGGGCCACATGATGTGGGGCTGGCCGCTCCCCCACTGGTTCGACGGCAACCACGTTGCCATGGGTCTGGTCCAGCTGCTGCTGGCGGGCATCGTAATGGTCATCAACCAGAAGTTCTTCATCAGCGGCTTCAAGGGCCTGCTCCACCGCGCTCCCAACATGGATACACTGGTGGCGCTGGGTTCCTCGGCCAGCTTTCTCTGGAGCACCTACGCCCTGTTCGCCATGACCCGCGCTCAGGTGGACGGCAACGACGCGCTCGTCATGCACTACATGATGGAGCTCTACTTTGAATCTGCCGCCATGATCCTGACCCTGATTACCGTGGGCAAGATGCTGGAGGCCCGCTCCAAGGGCAAGACCACCGACGCGCTCAAGAGCCTGATGAAGCTGGCCCCCCAGACCGCCACCCTGCTGCGGGAGGGGGCCGAAGTGACTGTGCCCATTGCACAGGTGAAAAAGGGCGACCTCTTTGTAGTGCGCCCCGGTGAGAACATCCCGGTGGACGGCCTTGTGCTGGAAGGTTCCAGCGCCGTGAATGAGAGCGCCCTGACCGGCGAGAGCATCCCGGTGGACAAGACTGCGGGAGACAAGGTCAGCGCCGCCACCACCAACCAGTCCGGTTTCCTGAAGTGCGAAGCCACCCGTGTGGGCGAGGATACCACGCTGGCCCAGATCATCCGGATGGTCAGCGATGCCGCCGCCACCAAGGCCCCCATTGCCAAGATCGCCGATACCGTTTCCGGCTTCTTCGTGCCTGCAGTCATCTCCATTTCGGTGCTGACCACCCTTGTCTGGCTGCTGCTGGGCCGGGAATTCGGCTATGCGCTGGCCCGGGGCATCTCGGTGCTGGTCATCAGCTGCCCCTGCGCGCTGGGTCTGGCAACGCCTGTGGCCATCATGGTGGGCAACGGTCTGGGGGCCAGGAACGGCATCCTGTTCAAAACTGCCGCCTCGCTGGAAGCTGCAGGCCGTACCCAGATCGTGGCGCTGGACAAGACCGGCACCATCACCAGCGGCGAGCCCCGGGTCACTGACATCCTGCCCGCGGAGGGCGTTTCCGAGAGCGAGTTGCTGACGCTGGCGGCCTCGCTGGAGCAGAAGAGTGAGCACCCGCTGGCCAAGGCGGTGCTGGCCTATGCCGAGACTGAGACCATCGCCTGCCCCGATGTGACCGATTTTGCCGCCCTGCCCGGCAATGGCCTTTCCGCACGGCTGGACGGCATGGAGATCTACGGCGGCAATGCGGAGTTCATCGCCACCAAGGCATCCGTACCCGCCGAACTCCAGGCCGAAGCCGCCCGGCTGGCCGCTGAGGGCAAAACGCCCCTCTTCTTTGGCGGTGCAGGCCGCCTGATGGGCGTGATCGCTGTGGCGGACACCCTCAAGGAGGACAGCCCTCGTGCCATCCGGGAGCTGCAGAACATGGGCATCCGAGTGGTCATGCTGACCGGCGACAACCAGCGCACCGCCGATGCCATTGGCCGACAGGCGGGCGTGGACGAGGTCATTGCAGGCGTTCTGCCCGACGGCAAGGAGGCCGTGATCCGCAGGCTGCAGGAGAGCGGCAAGGTGGCCATGGTGGGCGACGGCATCAACGATGCCCCCGCTCTGACCCGCGCGGACACCGGCATCGCCATCGGTGCCGGTACCGATGTTGCCATTGACGCGGCCGATGTGGTCCTGATGAACTCCCGGCTCTCCGATGTGCCCGCCGCCATCCGGCTGAGCCGCGCCACCCTGCGCAACATCCACGAAAACCTGTTCTGGGCGTTCATCTACAACATCATCGGCATCCCGCTGGCTGCCGGTGTGTTCATCCCCTTCGGCCTGACCCTGAACCCCATGTTCGGGGCTGCGGCCATGAGCCTTTCCAGCTTCTGTGTCGTGAGCAATGCCCTGCGGCTGAACCTGTTCGACCTGCACAGCACCAAACACGACCGCAAACCCAAGTCTGCCGCCCTGCCCGCTGCCCCCGTGCAGTCTGCAGCGGCTGAAAATACTGCCGAACCCGTTTCGGCTCCCGTTGTCAAGGAGGACAATGCCATGAAAAAGACCCTGCATGTTGAAGGTATGATGTGCGGCCACTGCGAAGCCCGCGTGAAAAAGGCGCTGGAAGCCCTGCCCGCCGTGGACGAGGCCGTGGTCAGCCACGAGGCCGGTACCGCCATCGTCACCCTGAACGCCGAAGTTTCCGACGCAGACCTGAAGAAGGCTGTTGAGGATCAGGATTACAAGGTGACCGGCATCGAATAACGGATGCGCAAAAAGCAGCGCCCTGTTTCCCATTGCGGGAGACAGGGCGCTGCTGCTTTTTCTGGATTCTTTGGGGATTGGGATCACACCCAGCTGAGGATGCTTTTGTGTTCAGACTCGTACCGCTTCAGCGCAATGGCCTGCTGGTAAGCATCCAGCACCTGCTGAGCGAAATGCTCTGCCGAGTAGCGGGCGGCGGTGGCCAGAGCGTTCTGGTGCAGCTGCCCGCACAGGGCGGGGTCTGAGATGATGGTGTTCAGTGCCGATGCAAACTCGGCTTCGTCCTTCCACTGCCAGCCGTTGAAGCCGTTTTCCACCACGCCATCCAGGCAGGGGTCCGCACGGCAGAGCACAGGCAGACCGCAGGCCATGCCCTCGAAGTAGGTCAGGCCCTGGGTCTCGCTTTGGGAGGCGCTGACGAAGATATCGCCCACGCGGTACCACCGGGGCACCTCATCGGGCTTGACCATGCCCACAAAGCGGACACGGTCGGTCAGCTTCAGCTCCTTTGTCAGTGCTTCCAGGTCAGGCCGGGCGGGGCCGTCGCCCACAAACACCAGCCACGGGCGGTTCTCCTCCGGCTGCGCGGCCAGCAGACGCACCAGCTGGGCGTGGTTCTTCTCGGCAGCCAGACGGCCCAGCGAGAGGAGGACGGTATCCCCTTCCGGGATGCCCAGCTCTGCCCGCATCCGGGCCTTTTCCTCGCCGTTGTCCTGCGCCGGGCCAAAGGCGGTCAGGTCAATGCCGGTGGGCACTGTGACCACCGGGCAGCTGACCCCATAGCGGTTGAGCATGGCGCGCACCTTTTCGGTGGGGGCCAGCATGAGGGAGCAATATCCCGAGAGGATGCGGGTGGCCTTTTCGGCGGTCATCCGGCCCAGACGCTCACTGAAGAAAAGGTACTGGGTATAATCCTCGTAGACAGTATGGTAGGTATGTACCACCGGGCAGTGGCACCGGCGGGCCACCCGCTGTGCCAGCATAAAGGTAGAAAACTCGCTTTGCGTATGGATGACCTCCGGGCCCCAGGCTTCCAGCTCGTCCAGCCAGTGGGAGATGGGCAGCGCGCCCGCCGCACTGATCCGCACGCCCGGGTAGACCCGCTCCGCGCTGATGCTGCCCACATACAGGATGCCGTTTTCCTCATGGGAATGGCCATTCTGGGCAAGGGTCACCACCCGCACGTCATGGCCCAGTGCCAGCAGCTGGTGGTACAGCAGCTCCACCGAGCGCACCACACCGTTGACCATTGGGGACCATGTATCTGATGCAAGAAGAATTTTCATTGGAACACCTCAGATTACCGCATAGAATAGGGGTTATGTTCTCTGTTCTATCCTTAATACGTTTCAGAGCCGCAGAATCTTGCAAATCCGCCCTGATTTTTCAAAATTTTTCCGGTTTCACCACCGAGACCGTCTCCACGCCGTAGGCTGCGAAAAGCTCCAGCGCCGCCGGGCCGATCACCTCGCCGCTGACCACGATGGGAATGGCGGGCGGGCAGGACACAGTGGGCAGAGCGCAGACCCTGCCCAGCGCAGACCCTGCCGGGATGGTCTCCTGCGGGGCAAACACAGCCTGCCGCACGGTCAGGCGGGGCTCCGCCTGCCGGGCCAGCGCACAAAACGCCTCCCGGTGCTCGGCAGGGGGTTCTGCCGGGGGGATGCCCCGCGCACAGAGTTCTGCCAGAGCCGCCTCCAGCCGGGCCATGTCCTCCGCCGGGTTCTCTGGGGTGAACATCAGCACAAGGTAACGGGGGTCGGCATATTCGCACTCCATTCCGTTTTGCCGCAGATGGTCGGCCAGTGCCTGCCCGGTCAGGCCCAGCGCCGCTGCGTCCAGCGTCAGCTTCATGGGTTCCCGGGCGGGACCGTCCAGTGCCAGCGGCAGGGCCGTGCCCTGTGCGGCAGCCAGCGCATTCAGGCGGGCACGCAGAGCGGCCAGCCGGTCACAGCACTCCTGCAGGCGTGCCGGGTAATCGGTGGAAAGCAGCCGGTTGCAGGCATCGAGAGACTGCAGGATCAGATAAGACGGGCTGGTGGAGCCGAACAGCGCCAGCGCGCTGCGCACGGTACTTTCCTCCTGCACGGGGGCCTTGGGGCCCAGATGCAGGTAGGCTCCCCCGGTGAGCACCGGCAGGGTCTTGTGGCCGGAGTCACAGCAGGCCGCCGCGCCCAGGTCGATGGGGTGGCGGCTCCCGCCGGGCAAAAAGCGCAGGTAGGCCCCGTGGGCGTTATCCACCAGCAGGGGCACGCCCTGGGCATCGCAGACGGCAGAGAGGGCCGCGATGTCCTGCATCCCGCCCAGATAATCCGGGCTGGTCAGGTAAACGCCAAAGGGTGTCCTCCCCTGCCCGGCCAGCTCCTCAAGGGCGGCGGAAAGGGCCTGCACCGTTACCGGGCAGCTGCACAGCGCGCCGGTATCCTCCGGCGCGGGCCAGAGCCACCGGATGTCGAAGTCCAGCAGAGCCGCTGCATAGAGCAGGGCTTTGTGGGCATTGCGGGCCGCCAGCAGCACCGGGCGCTTGCCGGTGCAGGGCGCACCCTGCATAGCAAGGCAGAGCATGGCCCGAATGCACTGGGAAGAACCCTCGGTGCTGTAATAGGTGTGGGCCGTGCCGAACAGCCGGGTGGCGTTGGCCTCGCTCTGCGCGATAATGCCCTCGGCCTCGTAGAGCTCATCGGCCCCCCGGATCTCGGTGATATCCCACGGCTCACAGCCCAGCAGGCTTTGCCCCTTATGCCCCGGCATGTGGAGCCGGGCAGTGCCGGACTGGGCGTACTGCCGCACAAAATCGACGATGGGGGTGGTCATTTATTCGCAGGCCTCGCCGTCGGCGCAGGCATTGCAGGTGGAGCCCAGCTGGATGGGCACTTCGATGCCCTGCGCGGCCAGCTCCTGATTCTGTGCCACCTGGATCATAATGGCGCACTCCATCCGCTTGCGGAACAGCTCACAGCCGTACTCGTACACGCCGGTGATGCTGCCGGTTGCGTGATAGGAGTTGGCTGCACAGCCGCCGGAGCAGTAGAGCTTTGCCCAGCAGTCCTGGCACTCCTTGCGGGCGTAGGCGTTGCAGTGCTTGAACTCGTCCCGGACTGCCGTGTTGGTGACACCCTTCCAGATATCGCCCATCAGGTACTTGGGATCGCCCACGAACTGGTGGCAGGGGTACAGATCGCCCCAGGGGGTCACAGCCATGTACTCGGTGCCGGAGCCGCAGCCCGAAATGCGCTTGTAGATGCAGGGGCCGCCGGTCAGGTCGATCATGTAGTGGTAGAAGGTGAAGCCGCGGCCCTCACGGTTCCGCTTGATCATCTCCTTGGCCAGGATCTCATACTGCTCCTTCAGGATGGGCAGATCTGCCTCGGTCAGAGCGCTGGGGTCACTGGGGTCGCAGACCACGGGCTCCATGCTCAGCTCGGTAAAGCCCAGATCTGCCATGTGGAAGATATCGTTGGTGAAGTCGGTGTTGTAGTGGGTAAAGGTGCCGCGCATGTAATAGCCCTTATCGCCGCGCTTCTTTACAAACTCCTGGAACTTGGGCACAATGGCATCGTAGCTGCCATGGCCGGCGTAGTCCTTGCGGAAGCGGTCGTGGACTTCCTTGCGGCCGTCCAGGCTCAGGACCACGTTGTGGCATTCCTTGTTGCAGAAGTCGATGACATCATCGTCAATGAGCATGCCGTTGGTGGTCATGGTGAAGCGGAAGTTCTTATTGTGGATCTTCTCCTGCTCACGGCAGTAGGCCACCAGCTTCTTGACCATATCAAAGTTCATCAGAGGCTCGCCGCCGAAGAAGTCCACCTCGAGGTTGCGGCGGCTGCCGGAATTCTCAATGAGGAAATCCATTGCACGCTTGCCCACCTCAAAGCTCATCAGGGCACGCTCGCCCTGATAGCGGCCCTGCGAGGCAAAGCAGTAGGAGCAGTTCAGGTTGCAGGTGTGGGCCACATGCAGGCAGAGGGCCTTGACCACGGTGTTGCGGTTCTTGAAATCGAACGCGAGGTTCTCATAGGTATCGGGGCTCCACAGCTTGCCGGATTCCTTCAGGCTTGCCACATCATCGATGCACTGGCGCAGGTCGGCCTCGGTCACGTCCTCACGGTCGCCGTACTTTGCCATCATGGCGGCAACGATCTCGTCGGCGGTGTGGTCGGGGTACATGGCAATGACATCATACGCCACCTCATCCACCACATGCACCGAGCCGCTGCAGGTATCCAGCACGATGTTATAGCCGTTCAATTGATACTGATGTACCATTTTATTCTCCATTCCATTGTTACATAAAAAAATGCCGCCCGGCAAAGGCGGCATCCGATTTGCAGAAATTACTTGTTGCTGTTCTCGCACTTCTGGTTAGCCACGCCGCAGGAAGTCTTGCAGGCAGACTGGCAGGAAGTCTGGCACTCGCCGCAGCCACCGGTCACAACGCTCTTGGTCAGGTCACGAGTAGCGATCGTCTTAATACGTTCCATAATGAAAAACCTCTCTAGCTCCAAATAGTTGATACGCAGAACCACCTGCGCATTGTTATCTTGATATAGGATAGCACGGTTCAGGGATTCTGTCAAGATTTTTGTCGCATCTTCTGTGGGCAGTATTTTGTAAGCTGTACAAAGACGAAGCCTTACCCCACCGGCTGATACTTTTCCAATATTGTATGCAGCCCCAGCTCCCGGGCTTTTCCCAATAAGTACCGGTAGCGGGCCAGAAGGGCCTGCCGCTCATAGATGTGCTGTTCGATGAGGTCGGTGTCCACCTCAAGGTCGAACATCATCTCGTTCCGGTGCAGGCAGAACAGGCACTCTTTCAGTTCCTCCTCCAGCTCCGGGTGGTAGCGCTCGTGTTCGGTGTCCCGCGGGATGCGGGGCGAAAGCAGGGTCTTTTCCTTTTGCGTGGTCTGGGTCATAGCAGTTCCTCCTCTTTGTGCGTCTTTGCTTCTTCTGATTTCCAGTATATGCAAAGAGCATGAGAAGGATGACGGAATCAAGCAGCCCGCAAGAACTCCTGCGAAAGTGCGTCTTTTTTTCGATTTCTGCAAAAAATTTCAAAAAAGCGCTTGACAAAGCGGCGCTTTTTCCGTATAATAGCACACGTTGAGCGGTTCACCCCGCAAGACAGACCCAAGCTGATGGGGATTTGCATAGTGGTAGTGCGGTAGACTCTGACTCTACTTGTGGGAGTTCGATTCTCTCATCCCCAACCAAAAGACATCCGAACTGTTCGGATGTCTTTTTTGTTCTTTGTTCATAGAGAAAGCAAAAGAGCGATACAGCAAACGCTGTATCGCTCTTTTTTCGTTAACGGTAATCAGTAATTCAGACCGAAGCCGCTGCGGTAGTAATTGCCGTCGGCATCGCAGTAGGCGTAGCTGCCGCCCTTGACGTTGGCGAGGATGGCGGGATCAATGTACTGATCCTTATCGTAGCCGGGCACGTCATTGGGAGAGGCGCAGATCTCGCGCACCACACCGTCGATCTCCTGCTCGGTGATGGCAATGACGGCGGGGTCAGAGACCATGGTCAGGCTCAGCTTGCCGGTGGGGGCAAAGTCGCCGCTGATGACATCGACCTGAGCGTTCAGGGCGTTGTTCAGGGCAACGGCGCTGACGGTGTACTGGATGGTCAGTGCGTCGCAGTAGGGCTCCAGCTTGTCCAGCAGCCAGGGGTTGCAGACCACGCAGGTGCCAACCACCTTGCCGCCGCGGGCATGGATGGCATCGGCCAGTTCCTTGATCTTTTCCACGTCCTTCAGGGTGACAACGGTGACCTTGTTGCCGGTCTTTTTCTGGCTCTTGTTGCGCTCGCGCTCGTCAGTGACGATCTCGCCCATCTCGATGACGGGCATTGCGTACTGGTTGAACACCAGACCGTTGCTGATGGGCCAGACGTGCAGGTAGAGCACATCGGCTTCCTCCGGGGTGGCCACCACGGTGTAGCCCTTCTTCTCAAAGGCTTCCGTCAGGGTCTTGCGCAGAGCGGCATCCTCGTCCGTGTTGCCCAGACCGGCACCCATAGCCTGTGCCATCTGTGCAAAGCCGGAGTCCACACCCTTGAAGGTGACGATGCAGACCTTCTGGCTCTTGGCCAGAGGCAGGAGCTTCTCGTGGTTCTTGACCAGAACAACGGCCTTCTGGTTGGCCTCGTAAGCCTTCTTCTTGGCACCGTCGAAGTTATCCACGCGGGCCTGATCGGCCTTGTCGGGGTCGAGGTAGGGGTTATCCACCCGCTTGGTGCGGAACAGGCTCAGCAGACGGTTGTAGCTGGCGCGGTCCAGATCTGCCTTGGGCAGCAGACCGTCCTCCACAGCCTTGACGATGTTCTCGGGGTCGGTGTTGCCGCCGATGACATCGGTACCGGCAGAGATGGCCTTGGCGTAGCGCTCGGGCTCGGTGAGGTTCTCCACGCCGTAGATCTGAACGGTGGTGATGCCGGAGTCAGAGTTGACATAACCGTCAAAGCCCATCTTGTTCCGGGCCAGATCGGTGATCAGCTCCTTGCTGTAAGCGCTGGGAACTTCCTCGGTGCTGGTCACCTCACCCCGGTAGGTCTGGGGCACAGCACGGCCATCGGTGGCAATACGGGAGTAGTCCGGCATGATGGAAGAGACCTTGTGGTCAAAGGCGCGCTGGAACGGGGGCAGATGATACTTTTCCATAGAACCGGGGGTGCGGTAGATGCGCCACTGGCCGATGGGCACATGGGGCTCAAAGCCATTCTCAGAGGGGGCATCGCCGGGGAAGTGCTTGATGGTCAGAACAACAGAACCCTCGTTCAGGCCATTGTCGCCATCCTGATAGCCCTTGACCAGAGCCTCGGCAATATCGCTGGTGACATCGGGACGCTCGCCGTAAGTACCGGAGGTACGGGGCCAGCGGGGGTCAGAGGTCACATCGACCTGAGGGCCGTACATGATGTTCAGGCCCTCGGCCTTCATCATCTTGCGGTCGGTCTGGGCCATCTCATAGACCATGTCGGTGTTGCCGTCGCCAATGACAGCCGCGCCGATGCCCAGAGAGTCCGGGTAACCGATGTTGATGGGGTTGGTGTGGAGAGAGTACGGAATGGCCACGCCGCCCTTGCAGGCCTCGTATTCCAGCATCTGGGTGCCGGCGTTGTGGTACAGGGCCACCATGCCGGCCTCGCAGCGCATGTCACCGCGGTAAACACCGGCAGCGATGTGCTTTTCCAGAACGTGGCTGTCATCAATGCTGACGGTCATGCCGGGCAGAGGGCCGGGCATGGGCTTTTCACCGGGGTTGTGGTGCTTGTAGATCTTGCCCAGCTCCAGCTTGCCTTCGGCGTTGGTGGCCTCGGCACGGGTGGGCACCACAGGGCTGTTGAACAGGGTGTTCAGCACAAGGCCTGCCTGCTGATCCAGCCGCAGATGCTTGACCATATCCTCAGCGCGCTGCTCAGGGCTCAGCCGCCAATCCTTGTAGGGGGCCAGCTCGCCGCTGTTGTCCAGATCCTTAAAGTACAGGCCATCCTTGACGATCACGCCGCAGGTGGTCACACCGATGTCGGGGCCGTTGACGTTGTGGAAGATGACCGGCTCAAGATACTGGTCAATGATCTGCTCGCCCTCTTCCAGAGCGTAGGGTGCAGGGATCACGCCGTCTTTGGCATCTGCCCACTGGTCGGCGCTGGTATACCGTGTCTGCATAATATTTCTCCTTTGTTTCTGTGCCTGCAACAGCACAGCTGATATATTACTTGCCTGTTTATTATACTTCCAGCGCAGATCGTTCGCAAGCAAACAAATAAAAAAGTCACAAACTTTGGCGTAGTATACAAGGATGCTCTGCCGGATTTATGCAACTTTCCCCTATCCTGATCCACAAACCGGGTTCGTTTCCTGCTGACAATGCTGCTTAAAAATAACCCTCTCCGTCAAAGCCTGCGGCGTTGACGGAGAGGGTCGTATCCTTAATTTACCAGATCATCTGGATGCGGCCTGCGCCGTACGGATCCTCGTAGTTGAGCAGGTAGCCGGGGTAATCGGCCAGCGGGCTGTTGGCGCTTGCCAGATGCGGCAGACCGTTGGCATCCACGCCGCCGAACATGGCTGCGTAGCTGGACATGACAAGGTAGTCCTCAGAGACATAGTCTTTGATGAGGGTCGCGCCATCGAACATGGCAAAGCCATCGCCCAGATTGCGCAGGGTGTAGTTCATGCCGGCCAGAGCGTAGGTGGCGTTCGGGTCAAGGGGCTGATAAGTACCGGTGGTCTTGTCGTAGATTTCCACATTGCTGACACGCGGGGTGGCGGCGCTGCCGGTCCAGACATTCTTGTCGTTGGTCTGAACGGTGTTGGGGATCATGGGGTGGATCGTGTACCTGGCACCTGCCACCTGCAGGAAGCCGCCGTTCTCCTTGCCCTCAGCACCGGCAAAGCGGGCACCAAACTCCAGAGCGTCCTGGATCTGCTGGCCAGTCACGGACATCAGGCAGGCCACGTTGCCAAAGGGGCTGACGGTCTTGCAGGTCTTGAAGCTCCAGGGGCCAGCCTCCACATCGGTGCGGATGCCGCCGCCGTTCATAATGGCGACATCACAGTGGAGCTCCTCGATCTCGTTGAAGTAGGTGTAGATACCGTCGGCCACGAAGTCGCCGAGGTTGGTCTCGCCGGAGCGGATGCGGCGCTTGCCGGTGGCGGGATCGTTGATGTAGAATTTGGTATCGCCCACTGCAATCTCCTCGCCCAGCATATCGTCCACTGCGCTGATCCAGTTGGAGGCGGTGGCGGCCACGGCAGCATCCAGACCCTCGTAGGTGTCGATGAGCTCAGTGGTGATGGTGCCGTCCGCGCCCACAGTCATCTTGCCAATGTTCTTGAAGTAAGAACCGGTCTGGGTCAGGGTGACTGCCTTGCCGGAAGCATCGGTGACCTGCTTGTTGGCCATCACGGTGTGGGAGTGGCCGTCGATGAAGGCGGTGAAGCCGTGGGTGTGTGCAATGACTTCCTCACTGGTCCAGGGAGAGGAGGAGGGGTCAACGCCCAGATGGCCCAGACCGATGATGGTGTCAGCGCCCCAGAACTCAGCCTTGTCGATGGCTTTCTGAACGGCATCGTAGAGCTTCTGGCCGTCCTCGCCGCCCAGAATGTCGTAGATGTACTTGGTCTGTGCATCATTCATAAAGTAGGCCGGGGTGGACTTGGTGAAGGTCTCGGGGGTGGTCACGCCCACAAAGGCGATCTTGCGGCCGCCCACAAAGAAGAACTTGACGCTGGGCAGGACGTTGAAGCCAGTGCGCAGATCGACCCAGTTGCAGGAGACATAGGGGAAGTCGGCTTCCCGGAGCACAGCCTTGGCGCGGGCCATGCCGTAGTCGAACTCGTGGTTGCCGGGGGTGGCCAGATCGTAACCGGCCTCGTTCATCAGCTCGATGATGGTAGCGCCGTCATCCATGGAACCGTAAGCGGTGCCCTGGATATGGTCACCTGCATCCACCAGCAGCACATCCCGGCCGGTGTCCTCGATGCTCTTTTTCAGGGCAGCAATGGCGGCATAGGTGGGCTTGGGGGACTTGTTGTCGATATAGGTGTGGACATCGTTGGTGTAGAGGATGGTCACATCCGCTTTGTCACCAAAGAAGCAATTGGTCTCCTCCGCAAAGGCGGCGGGTGCACCGACAGAAACTGCGGTCAGTGCCGTGGCAGCACCGGCAGCCTTGATAAAGCTGCGGCGGGTAATGAACTGTTTCACAGGGAAAGACCTCCTTTGATTCAATACGCTCTTTCAGCCCTCTCCTTCCATGCTGTGCAGCGTTGTTTTCCCTTTTGGGGAACTGGCGGGCTTCAGCAAGGCCGAGAGGGCTGTTTGTTACCTAAATCTTAACATAGAACCCCAGTTTCCGCAAGGGATTTTTGTAAAATTCGTGTCAAGGAATCCCACAATAGTCATACTGTTTTGGTAAAACGTTTGAAAATTCCGAGAAAAAGGGCAAAGCCCCGCATCCCATGGAAAGGGTGCAGGGCTTTGCCGCATTCAGAAAAGAGGGTCAGAGGATCGGGGGACGATTCTCAGACAGCATCAGATGGCATGGTATTCCTTGAGGAACTTCTCAAGGTCGGTGCCCTCGATCTTCTTGAGCACTTCCTTGAGGGCCACCCGCTGGATGAAGGGCAGATCCATATCAGTGATCTTCTTGCCGTCACGCAGTTTGACCGTTGCATCGATCAGGCTGCGGACATCATAGGTGCTGCCCCAGACCTCGGGCACGCCGCGGTCGATGTTGAGCAGGGTATAAACCGCTTCCATACCGGTGCGCATGGAGTACTCGGTGGTGAAGATGGTGTCACGGCCGGTCTCGGCAAACTGGCCCAGGAAGGCGAAGTTGACAGCGCCCTGGGGCACGATGTCGGGGCGGTCGCCGAAGGCACGGGGCATGAAGAAGGCATCGATATAGGGCATCATCACAGGCACGGTGTTGGCGCTGTGCTCAGCCAGCTCGGCAATGTCCTCCTCGGGCACACCGATGTGGTACAGCCACTCCATGCAGATCTCGCGGCCGGTGCAGTCGCGCATGGGCTTCTTGACGTAATCGCCGGGCTTGTCGCTGAACAGGCCGTAGACCCAGACGCAGAGCTGGTTCTTGGGCTGGTCACGGAACTGCTGCTGGCGGTTCAGGGTCCAGCTGAGCAGCCAGCTGGAATCCTTGACCGTGACGATGCCGCCGGTGACGGTGTGGCCGCTGAAGGGGTCACGCTTGCAGATCTTCTTGATATACTGGGGGATCTTGTCGTCCAGGGTGGTGATGGTGGCGCTTTCCCAGTTGGACAGCTCCGGCTGAGAGCAGAACTTTTCGGGATGGCCGAAGGAGGGGTCCTGTGCGGCGATCTTCTTCCACAGATCCCAGCCGTTGCCCGGCCTGATGGTGGGATCAAAGCCTGCGGCCTTGTCCTGAGAGCCGATGGTGCAGCTCTCCACGCAGCCGCCGTTGGTGATGAAGAGCAGGTCGTTCTCGGTGAGGTCGATGGTCCTGCTCTCACCCTTGTGATCCACGGTCACGCTGCTGGCCTGCTTTTTGCCGCCCTCGATCCGGAACTGGACATCGGTGACTTTGGTCTCGTACTGGAAGTCCACGCCGTGATCCTTCAGGTAGGTGACCATGGGCAGGATGATGGACTCGTACTGGTTGTAGCGGGTAAAGCGCAGGGCGGTGAAATCGGGCAGACCGCCGATGTGGTGGATATAGCGCTTGAGGTAGAGCTTCATCTCCAGCGCGCTGTGCCAGTTCTCAAAGGCGAACATGGTGCGCCAGTACATCCAGAAGTTGGAGGAGAATACCTCATCGTCAAAGATATCGGTGATCTTTTTATCCTGCAGCTGCTCGTCCGGGGTGAAGAAGAGCTTCATGATCTCCATGGCACCCTGATCGGAGATGGCGAATTTGCCATCGGTGTGGGCATCCTGGCCGCGGTTGACAGTGGCACGGCAGAGGGACTTGTTGGGGTCCTCCTTGTTCAGCCAGTAATACTCGTCCAGCACGCTGGCACCCTCGGTCTCCAGCGAGGGGATGGAGCGGAGCAGATCCCACATGACCTCGAAATGGTTGTCCATCTCACGGCCGCCGCGCATGACATAGCCGATATCGTACTTGTAGCCGTCGCAGGCACCGCCGGGCAGCGGGTCCTTCTCAAGCACATGGATGTGGTCGCCCTGCATCTGGCCGTCACGGACCAGGTAGCAGGCGGCAGTCAGGGCCGCCAGACCGGAGCCGATGAGGTAAGCAGATTTATTGTCAACGCCCTCAGGCTTTTTGGGGTGTGCAAATGCTTCGTAGTTGCCACTGGAATAATACATACTGGGAACCTCCTGTAAATCGTATTGGGAAGACCGCGTTCATGGTTCTGTGTCGTCTTCCCTTTCGTTGTGCCTAGTATACCCCAGTGGTTTTTTCAGAACAACAAACAAATCCTGAACAGTGTATAAAATTTATACAAAACACAACCATTGTCGGAAATATGGCAAAACTGTGTATAACCCCCCAGTCACCTGCGGTGACAGCCCCCGCTAATAGGGGGGCCTTTGGCATTGCATAAAGCTTTGCAAGTCTCCCTTTCCGCACAGACTGCACCATTATGCCAAGGGCTCCCCTACTAGGGGAGCTGGCGCAAAGCGCCTGAGGGGTTTAGTCCAACAAAAAAAGCGCTCACCCTCCAGGGAAGGTGAACGCTTGCGTTTCTTTATCAGTTATTTTGTTTCGGGTGCCACCTCAAAATCGACCTTGCCGAGGTTGATATCGGCGCGGACGATGGTGATCATCATGCTGTCGCCCAGGCTCCAGGTCTTGCCGGAGGCGGGGTCAGAAAGGCGGATCCCCTCGGTGAGGGTGGTGCCGGTGGCGGTCAGGCTGGAAGCAGGCACAAAGCCCTCCACGCCGTTCTCCAGCTCCACAAAGATGCCGCGCTGGGTCACACCGGAGATGATGCCCTCGTAGCACTCACCCAGATGGCGGCGGGCGTACTCGGCCTTGTAGTAATCCTCGGCCTTGCGCTCGATCTGAACGGCCAGCACTTCCCGCTCGCTGGACTGTTTGGAGGCCTTCTCCGCGAAATCGGTGTAGCGGACGATCATGGTCTCCTTGTCGGTGCCGCTGAGCAGGTCGGTCATCATGCGATGGATGGCCAGATCCGGGTAGCGGCGGATGGGGCTGGTGAAGTGGGCGTAATCCTTGAGCACCAGACCATAGTGGCCCTTGGGCTTTTCCTCATAGCAGGCCTTGGACATGCAGCGGAGCATTCCGGTGTTGACGATCTGCTCAAACGGGGTGCCGCGCACACCTTCCAGAATGGCGCTCAGCTCCTTGGGGGTGGGCACTTCCTTGGCAAAGTGGTCGTTGATGCCGCAGGCCTGCAGCAGGCTGTGCAGGCGCTCCAGCTTCTCGCCGTTGGGCTCCTCGTGGACACGGTAGACAAAGGGGATCTGCTTGACCCGGGCAAAGTGGGCGGCGCACTGGTTGGCCAGCAGCATGAACTCCTCGATCATGGCCTCGCTCTCGCCGGAGGTGCGCTTTTTCACATCGATGCAGTGGCCGTTCTCATCCAGAATGAGCTTGACTTCCCCGCTCTCGAAATCGATGCAGCCGCGCTCCTTGCGCAGGCGGGCGCGGTGGGCGTACAGCTCCTTCATGGCGGGCAGCTGATCCAGCACCTCGGCGTACTTGGCCTGCGTCTCGGCATCGGCAGTGCCGGCCAGCAGGGCGTTGATCTCAGAATACACGCCCTTGACCCGGCTGCAGATGATGGACTTGACGAACTTGTAGTCGGTCAGATTGCCGTCCTGATCCAGACGCATCAGGCAGGAGAACGCCAGGCGCAGCTCCTTCTCGTTCAGGGAGCAGATGCCGTTGGAAAGGCTCTTGGGCAGCATGGGCACGACCTGATCCGCATAGTAGACCGAGGTGGCGCGGTTGAAGGCCTCCTCGTTCAGCTCACTGCCGGGCTTGACGTAGTGGGAGACATCGGCGATGTGAACGCCCAGCTCATAGCCGCCACCGGGGAGCCGGGTCAGGCTGACGGCATCGTCGATATCCTTGGTCTCGGCGCTGTCGATGGTGAAGATGGGCAGAGCGCGCAGATCCATGCGGCCCTTGCAGTCCTCCTCGGACACGGTCATGTCCTCGAACTTCTTGGCCTCGTCCCGCACCTTCTCGGGGAAACGGGTGTGGATGTCCTTGGCATAGAGCAGGGCCTTGGCGCAGCGCTTGGCCTCCTCGCAGCTGCCAAAGCGCATGGAAACGCCCACGCGGTGGTCCTCCTGCCGGGTCCCGCGCTGCAGGATCTCCACAGCCACCTTGTCGCCGTCCTTCGCGCCGCCCTCGCAGTCGCGCTGGATGGTCATGGAGATGGCCGGGCAGTCATCGGGCACGAACTTCAGGCGGCCCTCGATGCGGCGGGCAGTGCCCACCATGTCGTTCTTCTGCTCGAGCACGGCAAGGATCTCGCCCTCATCGCTGCCCTCCACCCGGGGGTGGGCAAACTTTTCCACCAGAACGGAGTCGCCGGGCATGGCACCGCGGGTGAAGCGGCCCGGGATGAAGATATCGCCGGATTCATCCTCCAGCATCACAAAGGCAAAGTTCTTGCCCAACTTGACCACCTTGCAGAGCAGGGCCTTTTCGGCACGGCCGGAGCGGGCAGTGAAGAACACGCCGGACTTCTGGCAGACCACAGCGTCGTGCACCAGCTCGTCCAGAGCCTCCATCACCTTGCGGTCAGCGGAACGGTCGCCGCCGAACTTTGCCTTGAGGTCCTTGACCATGCAGGGCTGGTTCTGGATGGCATGTTCAATTTTATCGCGTAATGACATATTTTTCTCCTTAACACTTTTCCGGCATTCTCCAACGGAACCCGGACGACATCTTTCCCACTAAAGGTTGCAGACAGAAAAACAGCCCCGCCTTACACGGGGCTGTACACGGGTGCTCAGGCCAGACGGCTGGCGAACACACAGGCCAGGATAGCCACCACAAAGAACACGATGCCTGCAATGCGGGTCACCTTGGCCAGCATCTGATCCGCAGGGGTCAGGCGTGCATTGTTGGCACCGCCCACACCACCGTTGATGGCACCGGCCAGACCCTGACCGTGGGTGTGCTGCATCAGGGTGAGGAGGATGATGACGGCCGAGACGACCAGTAGGATGGCACCGCCGACGATTTCAATGACAGACATGGATGGAACGCTCCTTTTATCTTTAGTTTCATAGAGACTGCATACAAATACAAGTGTATGATAGCACAAAAGCCCGGGAAATGCAAGAAAAACCGTGGGCTATGGGGCCAGAATTTCCAGCCCTGCCGCCACCCGGGCAAAGATGGCCGCGCTGGAAAAGGCAGGCTCAGCCTGCGTGTCCTGCAGCACCACGATGGTATAGCGGGGCTGCTCTGCCGGGACAAAGCCCGCAAACCAGTAATTTTTCAGCTCTGTGCCGCCGGAAAACTGGCCGGTCTGGGCCGTGCCGGTCTTGCCTGCCGCGGTCTGGCCGGGCAGGGCAGCCTCATGGCCGGTGCCCCCGGCCACCACACCCGCCAGCAGGGCCTGCAGGGCGGCGGCGGTGCGCTTTGTAAGCACCCGCCTGCTCCGGACATGGGAAAGCGCCGTGAGGGGCGCGCCGGTGGTCTCGTCCAGAGTGGTCTCCAGCAGCAGCGGGGTGCGGCAGATCCCCCCGCAGGCAATGGTGTTCATCATGGCGGCGACCTGGAGGGGGGATGCCAGCAGCTCCCCCTGCCCAAAGCAGAAATTGGCGTAGGCCCCGCTGGACGCAAGAGCCTCCCGCTCCGGCAGGACCCCAGCCGCCGTGTGCAGGGCATCGGTGAGCGGGATCGCCTGCCCGAAGCCCAGCTGCTCTGCCATGGCGCGGACAGCATCGGCCCCCAGCGCCTGCCCCAGCCGGATGAAGTAGCCGTTGCAGCTCTTTTCCAGCGCGCCGGCCAGATCCACCTCACCATGGGGAATGCCGCCCGCACAGCGGAAGATTCGGCCATCCACCGCGCACCAGCCGGGGCAGGTGTAGACAAAGCCGCTCTCCCCTGCCTCCAGCGCCGCTGCCGCCACCACCGGCTTGAACACCGAGCCCACGGCATAGCACTGAAACGCCCGCTCCAGCAGGGGGCTGTCCGGGGCGTTCAGGCTGGCCGAAATATTCTCCGGGTCATAGCCGGGGCGGCTGACGCAGGCCCGCACCTTGGCGTTGGCGGTGTCCAGCACCAGGATGCAGCCGCTCTGCATCGTCTCGTTGGCCACGGCTTCGGCGGTCTGCTGGATCTCCCGGGAAAGGGTCAGCTGCACCCCCACGGCCCCGCTGTCGGCGGGGGTGAGGACGGGCTCGGCCCGCAGCTTTCCCTGGGCGTTGACGGTGCAGAGCAGGGTATCCCCCGCCCCGCTGCCGGTGAGCAGATCATCAAAGGCGGCTTCCAGCCCGGCGGCACCGTGGCCCTCGCCATCGAGATACCCCAGCAGCTGCACTGCCAGCGGGGCGGCAGAGCTTCGCCGTGCCGCTGGCCAGCAGGAAACGCCCAGCGCGGAAACGTCCCGGTCCACCTCCAACAGAAACGGGGACGCGGCGTTCCGCTTCTGGTAGAGCGTCGCCTGCCCGGCGGCATCGGTGTAGGCGAACAGGCGGGCATAGCTGCCCTCCCCGGGCACGCAGAGGGCCATCCAGCGGGTGGTCAGCCCCGTGAGGAGCTGGCCCCTGTGATCATAAAAATTGCCCCGCCGGGCGGGCAGGTGGAGGGTGACCACGCTCTGCGCCGCCGCCCGGGCCCCGTAGGCCGTGTCGGAGCAGAGCCAGTACAGGCGGCAGACCACCGCCGCAAAGCAGAACAGCAAGGCCCCATACAGGGCCAGCACCCGTTTGCCGGACATGAAAACGCCCCCTCTCCCGCTTAGGATGGGCAGGAAAGGGGGCATTGATGCGTTCAGGAGCAGATTTTTCGGACGAGCTCAGCGGCGCGGGCGGCATCCTCGGCCGTGGCGGTGCCGTTGTAGCGGGCTTTGAGGTAGATCTGGCGCAGCTCGGCCTCGGCGGCAAAGTCCATACCGAAAGCGCGGCCGGTCAGGTCAAGGCTGGTATCGCCCCGCAGGATGGTCACGCCGTGGCGCTGGCAGTGGTCCAGATAGATGGCATACTCCCGCCGCACCTTGTCCACCGGGCTGAGGAAGAGCCCGGGCCAGCGGCGGACACGCTTGTGGGTACTACGCCGGACAGTGGTGTCCGTGCAGGCAGTGTCCGTGTGCCGGAACTTCTGGCGCAGGAAATGCCGCACCACCAGCACCGCACAGAGGACCGCCAGCAGGATACCGAGCACGGTCAGCATCGACATCCCGTTGATGAGCGGTTCTGCGTTCTCGGCGGCCTTTTGGGCGTTGGCGATGACCTCATCGGTAGATACGATCTCAGTGCGCTCCAACGGTTTGGGCGGAAAGAGGGTGAAGAGCCAGTGGATGAACTGCAGGATGCCGTGGAACAGCCAAGTCACACCCTGCACCACAATGTTGTTCAAAAACAGCTGCAGCACCGGCACGATCCCGCCAAAGTAAACGGCAGATGCAGCCGCCTTTGCACCGGCAACCACAACACTGCGGCTGAGCAGGAACGGCCCTGCGCACACCGCCGCCAGCACGCCGCCGGAAAGCAGCAGATAGCCCGGCCGGGTGGAGATCTCCGGGTCCTGCCGGGTGGTGCGGTTGAACCCCACCAGAAGCACTGCTGCCGCCGTCGCAAAGGGCAGGGCCGCCGAAAGCACCGCGTTGGCGTTCCACAGCAGCATTGCCACTGCAAAGAAGGGCCATACCCGGCAGAGCCAGCGCAGACGCTCGGCCTGCCGCACCGGCGAAAGGGCAAAATCGCCGGTGTAGGCCAGCAGCACCGGGTAGACTGCCGCCGGGAAGTAGCAGAGCTTGTCCGCCCCTGTAGGCAGGAAGAGCAGCGCCGCCGCGCTCAGGGCCGCAAGAGTGGTGCGGAGGGGGCGGCTGCCCTCAAAGCAGGAGGCCAGACCAAAGCAGAAGGCAGGCCAGACCAGCACCAGCGGCATGGGTGTCCCGCCGAAGCTGGCGGCAAAAAAGCCCGCAAAGGCATAGTAAAAGCTCAGATCACCTGCCAAGCGCAGGGTATGTAAGAACATCATGCGCCCGCCTCCCCTGTCTGGGCCGTCTCTGCGGCCATTTCCGGAGTGAGCACCAGCAGCGGAATGCCAGGCAGGGGCTGCACGGCAGCACGCACAGCTTCTTCCGGCTCCGTTGTCACCACGATGCAGCTGACCTGCTCCTGCGGGTGGTAGTATTCGGCGCAGAACCGCGCGCAGGAAAGGACGGTCTGCCCGGTGGCGCGGCCCAAAATTTCCAACACCTTGCGGTAGTGTTCGGGGCCGTAGCCCTGCGGGGTTTCCAGCGGCTTTCTCCACTCCTCACCGGAGAGAGCCGCATTGAGCAGCAGGTCAAAGGCAGCGTTTGCCGCAAAGCGGTAGGACACCGCCTTTTCTTCCAGCCTCCGGCAGATTGTGCGGGCCATGGAGTAGCAGAGCTCCGCCGGTTCCGGGTGGTCGTAATCCTTGGTATCCGCATGGACTAGCACCACTGCCCGGGGCTCAGTGGTGTAATCCCACTTTTTGACCATAAGCCCCTGCCCCCGGACGCTCTGCTTCCAGGCGATGGAACGCATGGGGTCACCGCTGGTGTAGGGGCGGTAACCCGCCGTGAGAATAGGATCCTCGTAGAGATAGCGGTTCACCGAAAGCTCGCCCAGAAAACCGCCCAGCATCTCTTCCAGTTCCGGCAGAGCGCACTCCCTGGGTGGAACGATGAGCTCGTGGAAGCCACGCTCGGTGCGGGACTGTTCCACAAGACCCAGAAAGTCGCCGCCGATGACCTGCATCGGTTCCAGCACATAGCGGCCCCGGCGTTCCAGCCTGAGGGCGGTGGAGAAATCCGCCTCCTGCCCCGGGCGCAGCCAGGTGGTGAACCGCACCGTGTGACCCAAACCTGTCTGATCCTGCGTAATGTGGTGCTCCGCGCAGGGAAGAAACTCCTTGTTCAGGTGGAGCTTTGCCGCCAGGAACATCTTCCAACGGGGGCCGCTGTTCCGGACAACAAGGTGGATCACGGCGGGCTCCCCGGCTTCCACAAGATGATCCTCCACTTCCAGCCGCCCCTGCACATCGTCAAGGCTGTGGGCTGTGCTGTAACGCTCCAGCCCAAGGGCTGTGGCCACCAATAGCAGCGCGAAGATGACGGCGCTCATTCCGCACTCTCCAACGGCACAGTGATCTCGGCCAACAGCTTGCGCATCCGCAGAGCGGCGGCTTCGGCGTTCATGCTGCTGCCCAGAGAAATGCGGTGAGAAAGCACCGCCGGGGCCAGCCCTTTGATGTCCTCGGGGATGACGTATTCCCTGCCCTGCAAGGCGGCATACGCCTGCGCAGCCTGATAGAGCGCCAGCGCACCGCGGGTAGATACGCCGCTGACAAAGCCGCTCTGTGTGCGGGTGGCTTCCACGATGTCCATAAGGTAGTGCTTGACCTCCTCGGAGACCTTGACCTCCCGGTAAGCCGTGCGGACGTATGCGGTCTCCTCGGGAGTGACGACGGCCTGCAGCTCGTTCAGCACGGTCTGGGCCGAGGGGCGGGAGAGCACCTCCAGCTCCTGCTCCCGGGTCATATAGCCCAGCGACAGCCGCATGAAAAAACGGTCCATCTGGGCATCTGGCAACGGGAAGGTGCCAAAGGATTCCAGCGGATTCTGGGTGGCCAGCACCATAAAGGGCTCAGCCAGGCGGCTGGTCACGCCGTCCACGGTAATCTGCCTTTCCTCCATGGCTTCCAGCAGGGCCGACTGGGTACGGGGCGTGGCACGATTGATTTCGTCCGCCAGCACAAAGTTGGTGAAGAGCGGGCCGGGCCGGAACTCGAACTCACCGGACTTCTGGTTGTAGAAATTGATGCCGGTCAGATCGGAGGGCAGCAGGTCGGGCGTGAACTGCACCCGTTTGAAGTCCCCGCCCACCGTGCGCGCAAATGCACGCAGGAGCATGGTTTTGCCGGTGCCGGGCTTATCTTCCAGCAATACATGGCCTCCGCAGAGGAAGCTGACCAGAATTTTCTCGATAGCATCCTCCTTGCCCACAATGACGCGGGCACAGTTGGACACAACTTTTTCGCGGTAGGCGGTAAAAGCGGCAGTGTTCATTGGTGTTTCCTTTCCCAAAAACAATTTTTCTAAGTGTACTCTTGTTTGGAAAGGGTGTCAACAAAAAAGAAGGCAGAGCCTCCCGGGTGGGAAGTTCTGCCTTCTGCGGCGTATTGAATTGGTATGGGGAGCCGGTGCGGCTTAGTACATGCCGCCCATGCCGCCCATGTCACCACCGGCTGCGGGAGCAGCGGGGGGTTCGGGCAGGTCAGCGACCAGGCTCTCGGTGGTCAGCACCATCTCAGCGACGGATGCTGCGTTCTCCAGAGCGGAACGGGTGACCTTGGTGGGGTCAACGATACCGGCGGCGATCATATCCTCAACAAAGACCTCGTTCTGAGCGTCGAAGCCGTAGTTGGGCTTGTTGGCAGAGACGATCTTGTCGATGATGACGCTGCCTTCCAGACCGGCGTTCTTGGCGATCTGGCGCAGAGGTGCCTCCAGAGCCTTCAGGACGATCTTGGCACCGGTGCGCTCGTCGCCTTCCAGCGTGTCGCACAGGGCGCGCACAGCGGGGATGGCGTTGATGGGAGCAGTGCCGCCGCCAGCGACAACGCCTTCCTGAACAGCAGCCTTGGTTGCGTTCAGAGCGTCCTCGATGCGCAGCTTCTTATCCTTCATCTCGACCTCGGTAGCAGCACCGACCTTGATGACTGCAACGCCGCCGGCCAGCTTTGCCAGGCGCTCCTGCAGCTTCTCACGGTCGAAATCGCTGGTGGAAGCCTCGATCTGGTTGCGGATCTGTGCAATGCGGGCTGCAATGGCATCCTTATCGCCTGCGCCGCCCACGATGGTGGTGTTCTCCTTGGTGACCTTGACCTGACGGGCATGGCCCAGCATCTGGACGGTAGCGTCCTTCAGCTCATAGCCCAGATCAGCGGACACAACGGTGCCACCGGTCAGGGTAGCGATATCCTGCAGCATCTCCTTGCGGCGGTCGCCAAAGCCGGGAGCCTTGACAGCGCAGACGTTCAGGGTGCCGCGCAGGCGGTTGACGATCAGGGTGGACAGAGCCTCGCCCTCGATGTCCTCAGCCACGACCAGCAGCTTCATGCCGTTCTGCATGACCTGCTCCAGCAGAGGGACCAGATCCTGGATGACGCTGATCTTCCTATCGGTGATCAGGACGGCGGCGTTGTCCAGAACAGCCTCCATCTTGTCGGTATCGGTGACCATATAGGGGGTCAGGTAGCCGCGGTCAAACTGCATGCCTTCCACGATCTCGTTGTAGGTCTCGGCGGTGGTCTTGTTCTCCTCGATGGTGATGACACCGTCGGAGGTGACCTTCTCCATGGCCTCGGCGATCAGGCGGCCGATCTCGGGGTCACCGGCAGAAATGGTGCCGACGCGGGCGATATCGTTGCTGTCCTTGACCTTCTGGCTGTGGGCCTTGATGGTCTCAACGGCCTTGGCAACAGCCTTGCTCATGCCGCGGCGGATATCCATGGGGTTGGCACCGGCGGTAACGTTCTTCATGCCCTCGGTGACCATGGCCTGTGCCAGAACGGTTGCGGTGGTGGTGCCGTCGCCTGCGGCATCGTTGGTCTTGGTTGCGACCTCACGCACCAGCTGTGCGCCCATGTTCTCGAACTCGTCCTTCAGCTCGATCTCCTTGGCAATGGTCACGCCGTCATTGGTGATGACGGGTGCGCCGAACTTCTTGCCCAGCACCACATTGCGGCCCTTGGGGCCCAGGGTGATCTTCACGGTATTTGCCAGGGTATCAATACCGGCACACAGTGCCTTGCGGGCATCCTCGCCCTGCTTGATCTGTTTTGCCATAATCAAATCGCTCCTTCAAAGCTCAAATTTCAATTTCAGAGGGGAAACTTACTCCACGATGGCCAGGATATCGCCCTGACGCACGATGGTGCACTCCTCGCCGTCCACCTTGACCTCAGTACCGGAGTACTTGCTGGTCAGGACCTTATCGCCAACCTTCACGGTCATCTTGACTTCGTTGCCGTCCACGATGCCGCCGGGGCCAACAGCCACGACCTCAGCCACCTGGGGCTTCTCCTTGGCGCTGCCGGTCAGGATGAGGCCGCCCTTGGTGGTCTCCTCGACTTCAACGGCCTTGATAACAACACGGTCTGCAAGAGGAATGATCTTCATAGTTCTTGCCCTCCTATAATAAAATATAATGAAAACATTTTTGACACCTTCGGCCCGTTTCTGCCGGGCCTTTGGTTGTTTAGCACTCCTTTTCTCTGAGTGCTAAGTGTATTGTACTCATCTCAAGGGTAAAAATCAAGGGTTTTCTCAAAATTTGTTTGTTAAGAATTTATGACAACGCAAAAGCGCCCGGATATCGTATTTTTTCGTTGCGATACCCGGGCGCTTTTTCTCCTGTTTCAACCTGCTTTCGGCGTGAGCCATTCCTCCACCTTCTCGGTGCTGTACTCCACCATATCAGCGATTTCCTCAATGGAGTATCCCTTTCGGTACAATTTCTGCGCCATCATTCTGGCCTGTTCTTCCCGGCCTTCCGTATAACTTTCCACTCTCAGGTCTTCCATCACTTTACACATTTCGCTCACTCCTTTCGGGTTTTCTTTCAGATAGCGTGTTCTCTCTGCCAGCAGTTCAAAATTCATTTCATCCGCACTGGTGCAATTGAAATCGTGCATCAGCCTGCCGATCTCTGAATCATCCCGGTATTCCCCATTCACATACAGGATATGGGCACCATCATTGAACGGGCGGTTCAGCGTCAGATTCATGTTCTGGATCGTATAGACCGGCTCGCCAGCCTTGTAGTAATCATTTTCCGTGATGAAAATAACATAGGTATCCGGCAGTTCTTTATAATCCTGCTTTTCGTCCAGATTTTCCACGTCCATCACACTGGAATGATATCTTGCCCGGTGCGGGTCTGCGCCATTGTCCGCGCGCTGGACCTCAATGTCATACTTCTTGCCCGCACTGTCGGTTGCATAGGCATCCAGACAGATTGAACGCGCACCGGTCACTCGCTTCATATCAGCCTGTGTCTCGCATTTTGTCAGGATCAGATCAGGCTTTCCGGTAATGATCCGAAGCACCAACTCTGCCAGCGGAAGATTTTCCTTAAAGAGCCCTCGCATAAAGGTATCATCCATAGGGCGAAAGCTGCGCAGACGGTCAAGGTCTTCCTGATGCCGCTTTTCTTTTTTCTCTGCATCCGACCAGTTCATAGCCCCATCCCTCCTGCTTTTTCCAAACATCTTCTTACGGGTTCATCTTATCATAGAATTCTTCATAAATCAAGCGTATTTCTGTAAATTTTATACCACGGCGTGTTTCGCCACAAACCGCTCATACGCCGGGGCGGGCAGGAGGATGCGGCCGCTCAGGGGGCGCAGAACAGCCTCCACCGCATCACAGGGGGCGCACTCGCCGTCGGCGGTGGCAACGATAGGGCCGCGGCCATCGGCGGGGCGCAGCGCCACCCGCCGGGCACGGCGGTAGAGGAAGTAGGGCTTTGCCTCCTCGGTGAGCTGGCCGTTCACAAAGTGCCGACCGCTCTTGTACATCCCCAGCAGCTTGGCAATGGTCAGCCGCCCCACCCTGCGGACGATCATCACGTCCAGCCAGCCGTCGGCGGGGTCGGCCTCGGGGGCGGCAAGGAAGCCGCCGCCATAGGCCCGGCCATTGCAGATGGCGCACATCAGGCAGTCCACGGTCAGTTCCTCGTCATCGATGGTAAAGGTGACCCTGCGGCCGATGTGGCCGCAGAGCTGCTCCACAATGGAGAGCAGGTAGGACACCTCGCCGCCGCACAGGGGGATGCGCCGGAACTTGGGGATGCCGTAGGCCACCTGCGCGTCCAGACCCGCCGCGCAGATGGTGGCAGACAGGCCCAGATTGGTCTCCAGCAAGTCGATGGTCACTTCCCCGCCCGCCAGCTGGGCATCGAGGTCGGTGAACTCTGCCCGGGTGCCGTAGGTGCGCAGGAAGTCGTTGCCGCTGCCGTAGGGCAGGCAGCCCACAGCGGCGTTGGCAAAGCCCTGCACGCCGGTCATGGCTTCCATGAAGGTTCCGTCGCCGCCCGCTGTCCAGATGCGCAGGCTGTCCCCTGCCCGCGCGGCCTCCTGGGCTGCGGCACGGGCCAGCTCCCGGGCGTGGCCCGCATATTCGGTGGTGTGGATGGTATAATCCGCCTCGCTCCACCCGGCCCGGGCGGCAGCGGCTCTGATCTGCGGGATGAGCTGGACAGTGCAGTCCTGCTTGCCCGCAGCGGGATTCAGTAAAAACAAATAGCGCATGGTTTCCTCCTTGGGGCGTTTCGCTTTCTCTATGATAAACGAAAACGCCGGAGGATGCAAGGGGGATGATCAACCCCACCGTCATTGCTTCGCAATGCCACCGCCCCTAATAGGGGCGGCCTTGGC
>NZ_JAFREK010000017.1:0-69885 GCF_017377535.1 Faecalibacterium sp. Marseille-Q4137 | reverse complement strand
AACCATCGACTTCGGTCGGTGGTTCTTTTTGTTTTGCTGGCGCTTTGCGGGATGGTGTGGTATACTCAGCTTGGTTCAACAAATCGGAATTTATAAAGGAGAATATTGATGAAACTATTTTTATGTTCGCACTTTTCAAGTGTAGGAAGTCTGATAAAGGAAGAAATTGAAAATAAGAAAGTCGCATTTATTCCAACAGCTTCACTGCGTGAAGGCTACACCGGTTATGTCGGCTCGGCTCGAAAATTATTCAAAAAGTTGGGAGCAATCGTAACTGAAATTGATATTTCAACGGAGGCTTATTCAACGATACAGTCTGTTTTTGAAGAAGCAGATGTGATATATTTTACCGGCGGAAATTCTTTCTTTCTTATGGACCAGCTCCGTAAAACGGGAACTGATGGACTGCTGAAAAAGGAATTGGCAAATGGAAAATTGATGATCGGCGAGTCGGCAGGCGCAATTATATGCGCTCCAAGCATCCAATATATCGAGCAAATGGATGAAAAGCCAGAGGACTACTCACAAGAAGATGATGCAGGGCTTGATTTGATTGATTTTTATGTTCTTCCGCATTATCTTACAGCACCATTTAAGAAAGTTACCGAGAAAATAATGACTGAGTTTTCGGATTTGAATCTATGCCCAATTAACAACCGTCAGGGAATTGTAATTGATGGTGAAGGTTCAAAGGTTATTTGCAAAGACTAATTTGAAAATTCGCGTTTGCGAAGCAATGAAAGCCCCAGTGGGGCTTTTAAGTGACCGAACGGTCTGCGAGAGCAGATGGAGGGGCCTTGCCCCGACAAGTTCCAGTTTATCGTACTCGTTCCCGGCAGGGGTTTAGGGCAAGCACGCCCAACAAGAGCACTTCGGAAACTCGCAGGAGCTTGAGAAGTGAAGTTCCGGATGGACCATCCTCCACCCGGGGACAAGAACCATCGACTTCAATCGGTGGTTCTTTTTGTTTTGCTGGCGCTCTGCGGGATGGTGTGGTATACTCGGCTTAGTTCAACAACTCGGAAGTTGTGGAGGAAACAAACATGGAAGATAATAAATCAACGAATGTCAAGAAAACGGTAAAATCGGGAATAACTTTTGGAAGTGCATTAGCTATGGTTATTAGTTATACAACGTGGAAGTCTGTCGGTTGGGCGATTTTTCATGGATTACTTAGTTGGGTGTATGTCATATATTTTCTTTTGCGTTACTAAATTCCAGTTTGACGGAGTAATGGATATGAAAATCCGAGAAGTGAATGAGAATAAAAAGCAGTTTATATCATTATTGTTATTAGCTGATGAACAGGAGAGCATGGTTGATCGGTATCTTGAAAAAGGTACTATGTATGTGCTTGAAGACAATGATGTAAAAGCTGAATGTGTTGTCACCGATGAAGGTAACGAAATACTTGAAATTAAGAATATCGCAGTCGATCCGGAAAATCAGGGAAAGGGCTATGGCAAAGCACTAATTGATTTTCTTGCCGGTAAATATGCAGATGAATATTCTGTTTTGCAAGTTGGAACAGGTGACAGTCCATTGACGATACCATTTTATGAAAAATGTGGATTTGTTCGTTCTCACAAGATTCCTAATTTCTTTACCGATAATTATGACCACCTAATTTATGAGGGCGGTGTACAACTAATAGATATGGTATATTTGCAAAGATGTTTATAACTTCCCGTTTACCGTACACGTTCCTGGCAGGGTTTGGGGTGGGACCGCGTTTGCGAAGCGCAGCGAAGCAATGAAAGCCCCAGTGGGGCTTTTAAGCGGCAGCGCGGTCTGCGACAGCAGATGGAGGGGCATTGCCCCGACAAGCACGCCCCAACAAGAGCACTTCGGAAACTCACAAGCGCTTGAGAAGCGAAGTTCCGGATGGGCAGAAAATTTTCAAGAATTGAAGATTTGTGGCCACGGGACGGTTCTTGCTCTCACGCCTTTGGGAAAAGGAGTTTTTATGGATATCGAGGTCAACCGAATGTCTCCTTCTACTATGGAACTGCTCGACCAGCTCAGCGTTGTTTGCAAACGTTTCAACGTAGATTATTCTGCCGCTTCCGAAAAGGACAGATTCTTTGTGGAAGCCGTTGCCTTGCACGAATACCAACTGAAAAAAGCACACGAGCAAGGGCTGAAGCGTTCCGAGGTGCCGCCGTTTCTCGGCTTGAAGCGCACCGACCGAAGCAACGATATGCCGGCTTAAAAATTCGCCCGCTGTGGCCCCTGCTCCACCCGCAGAAAAGAACCATCGACTTCGGTCGGTGGTTCTTTTTGTTTTGCTGGCGCTTTGCGGGATGGTGTGGTATACTCGGCTCAGTTCAACAACTCGGAATTTGTGGAGGAAAACATGCAAGGTGAAAGAAAAACGTTGACACAACTATCTGTGCCAATATGTCTGGAAACTTTATTTTATATGCTTTCAGGTATGGTTGATACACTGATGTTATCATCAGTAAGCGACCAGGCTGTTGGGGCTGTCGGAACAGCAAATACATATATAGGTGTTTTTATCATTATGTTCGGGGTAATATCATCTGGTATGGTAGCGGTGATGTCACAGAATATCGGGGCTGGAAGACCTGGAATTGCATATCAGGCGAGACAGCTTGGACTTGTATTTAATGCACTGACAGGTATCTTGATATCTGTTGTTCTTGCTGTCTTTTCAGGAGGGATACTGAGGGCAGTGAGTATTGCTCCTGCTTTGCTTGAATCAGCTGAAACATATCTTAAAATTGTTGGAGGCGCAAGCTTTTTAAATGCGCTTATTCCTATTTTTTCCAGCTATTTAAGAGTATTTGGATATACAAAACATTCCTTGATAGGGACAGTTGTCGGTAATGTAATTAATATTATACTGAATTCAGTATTCCTGTTTGTGTTTCACTGGGGAGTCATGGGAGTTGCTACTGCAACAGTTATTTCAAAAGCTGTGAATCTTATTATTGTAGCGGCAATGGGGGCTGTACTTATAAAAGCAAAGCAGAGTCCTGAACGTGAACAACCACGAAGGATACTTGCACAGATTGTTAAGATTGGGTTTCCTTCTGCATTTGAGACAGCACTTTATAATGTAGCAATGACATTTATAGTGCGTTTTATGAACCAGATGGATACGGATGGAATGAATGTTACAGCTCGTTCGTATGCTATGCAGATAGCCAATTTCTCATATTGTGTGGGGGCAGCACTTGCACAGGCAAATGCTATTATGACTGGCTGGAGAATCGGGGCAAAGAAGTATGAGGAATGCGACAGGGGTACACGGAAAGCTGTGATATATGGTCTTGTAACAGCAACGTGCTTTTCTGTGACATTTGCAATGACCGGACGTTTTATCGTTCATATATTTACGGATGATACACAGATGATTGAGCTTGTAGTAAAATTGTTGATAGTAGATATATTCCTTGAATTTGGAAGAGTGACAAATCTTGTATATGGACAGGCATTAAAAACAAGTGGAGATGCTATTTTTCCAGTTATAATTGGTGCAATATTTATGTATCTGTTTGCAGTTGGTGGAACATATTTTCTTGGAATACACATGGGACTTCTGGCGGTAGGAGCATATATTGCCATGGCGGGTGATGAGTGCGCTAGAGCAATTGGAATGGTGCTTAGATGGAAGAGTGGAAAATGGAAAAGTAAGAGCCTGATAGAATTGTAGATTTGATGTTAAATTCAAGAATACATGATATGGCAAAAGAACTTGGGAAAACATGTATTTACAACTTCCAGTTTGCCATACACGTTCCCGGCAGGGTTTGGGGTGGGACCGCGTTTGCGAAGCGCAGCGGAGCAATGAAAGCCCCAGTGGGGCTTTTAAGCGGCAGCGCGGTCTGCGACAGCAGATGGAGGGGCGCTGCCCCGACAAGCACGCCCCAACAGGAGCACTTCGGAAACTTGCAGGAGCTTGAGAAGCGAAGTCCCGGATGGCCCCTGTTCCACCCGGGGACAAGAACCATCGACTTCGGTCGGTGGTTCTTTTTGTTTTGCTGGCGCTTTGCGGGATGGTGTGGTATACTCAGCTCAACAAATCAAACTCTGGAGAATGACTATGCAAAAGATTCGCACTGCCACCTTTGAAGATCTGGATGCCATTGCTGCTGTGGAGGCGGCCTGCTTCCCGGCTGCGGAGGCGGCCACAAAAGAAGAATTTGCCGGGCGGCTGACCCATTATGCCGACCACTTCTGGCTGCTGTTCGAGGACGAAAAGCTCGTCTCCTTTGTGGACGGCTTTGTGACCGATACCCCCGACCTGACAGACGAGATGTACGCCGACGCTTCCCTGCACGATGCGCATGGGGCGTGGCAGATGATCTTTGGGGTGAACACCCTGCCCGAATACCGGAAGCAGGGCCTGGCCGGGCAGCTGCTCCGCCGGGCCATCGCCGATGCAAAGGCTCAGGGCCGCAGGGGGCTGGTGCTCACCTGCAAGGACAGGCTCGTGCACTATTACGCCGGCTTCGGCTTTGTCAGCGAAGGCGTTTCCGGCTCCACCCACGGCGGCGTGGTGTGGTACCAGATGCGGCTGACCTTCTGAACTTCCTACAAAAAGCAGCGCCCCCGCCTGCCGGAAACACCGGTGAGCGGGGGCGCTTTGCATTTGCTGGGAGGATATGGTCTACCTGCACCACTGGGCAAACTCTGCGTCTGTGCACTTGACGTAGTGGCTGCCCGCAACATGGTGGCTGGTACCCAGGCTGTAATCGATGCCGGAGGCGGCGTAATCGTAGGTCTCGGCCACGCGGCGCTTTTCCACAACAGGGTTGGGCAGCGGGATGGCTGACAGCAGGCTCCGGGTGTAGGGGTGGATGGGATGCTCAAAGATCTCCTCGGTGGTGCCGGTCTCCAGCAGGTGGCCCAGATGGAGCACCCCGATGCGGTCAGAGATATACTTGACCATGGAAAGGTCATGGGCAATGAAGAGGTAGGCCGTGCCGGTCTCCTGCTGGATATCCTTCATCAGGTTGACCACCTGCGCCTGAATGGACACATCCAGTGCCGAGATGCACTCATCGGCGATGATGAGCTTGGGGTTCATGATCAGGGCGCGGGCGATGCCCACGCGCTGGCGCTGGCCGCCCGAGAACTGATGGGGATAGCGCTCGGCGTGCTCCGGGGCAAGGCCCACCTTGGCCAGAATTTTTTCCACCTTCTCCCGGCGCTCCGCCGGGGTCTTGTACATGTGGTGGATGTCCAATCCCTCGCCGATGATGTCCTCCACCTTTTTGCGGGGGTTCAGGCTGGCCATGGGATCCTGGAAGATCATCTGCATCTGGGTGCGCAGGGTGTTGTTCTGTGCGTGGCTCAGGTGTCCGCTGATGTCCTGCCCGTCAAAGGTGATCCTGCCTGCGGTGGGGTCGTACAGCCGGATGATGCTCCGGCCGATGGTGGACTTGCCGGAGCCGGATTCGCCCACCAGACCATAGGTCTCGCCGGGGTAGATCTCAAAGCTCACGTCGTCCACAGCCTTAACGGTGAAGTTCTTGTTCACCTTGAAATACTGTTTCAGGCCCTCTACTTTCAGAAGCGGGGTCGCGCTCTGTGCAGCCATTTATTCCGCCTCCTTGATCTTTTCTGCATCCGCTTTCATGCGGCTGATGCGCTGGGCCAGCTCCGGCGGCATTTCCACCTTGGGGGCCCGGGGGTCCAGCAGCCAGGTGGCCGCATAGTGGGTCTCGCTGATCTTGAACATGGGAGGATCGACTTCATCATCGATGTGCAGGGCAAAGCGGTTGCGGGGTGCAAAGGCATCGCCCGGCTTCTCATGCAGCAGGTTCGGCGGAGAGCCCGGGATGGTGTACAGACGGTCATCGGCGGTGTCCAGATCGGGCATGGCCGACAGCAGACCCCAGGTGTAGGGATGCTTGGGGTCGTAGAAGATCTCGTCAATGGTGCCGGTCTCCACGATCTTGCCCGCGTACATGACATCCACATAGTCGGCCACCTTTGCCACAACGCCCAGGTCGTGGGTGATGTAGATGACCGAGATGCCGCGCTCCTTCTGGATGCTGCGGATCAGCTCCAGGATCTTGGCCTGGATCGTCACGTCCAGTGCCGTGGTGGGCTCATCGCAGATGAGCAGGTCGGGGTCGCAGGACAGGGCAATGGCAATGACCACGCGCTGACGCATACCGCCGGACAGCTGATGGGGGTAATTCTTCATCCGCTTTTCCGCATCGGTGATGCCCACCTCCTCCAGCAGCTCCAGTGCCTTTTTGTAGGCCTCGGCCTTTGGCATCTTGAAGTGCCAGAGCATTCCCTCCATGATCTGCTTGCCGATGGTCATGGTGGGGTCAAGGCTGGTCATGGGGTCCTGGAACACCATGGCGATGCGCTTGCCATTGATGTGGCGGCGGATCCACTTTTTGTCCTTCTGCAGCAGGTCCACCGTCTCGGGAGAGCCGTCTGCATGGTGGTAGCTGAACTGGATGGAGCCGCTGTTCACGGTGGCGTTCTTGGCCAGAATGCCCATGGCGGCCTTCATGGTCACGGACTTGCCGGAGCCGGACTCGCCCACCAGCGCAACGGTCTCGCCCTTGTACAGGTCGATGTTCACGCCCCGGATGGCGTGCACCGGGCCTGCGGTGGTCTTAAAAGTGATATCAAGGTCTCGCACCGACAAGACCTGTTCTTTTTTGTTCTCAGGCATGGGGTGTTCCTCCTTACATACTCTTCATCTTGGGGTCCAGGGCCTCGCGCAGACCATCGGCCACCAGATTGAAGCTGAGCATCAGCAGGCTCATCACCACAATGGGCGGAATGATCTGATAGGGGTGGGTGGTGAAGCTGTTGTACAGCTCACTGATCAAAGAACCCAGCGAGCACTGGGGCACCGGGATGCCCAGACCCACAAAGGACAGGAATGCTTCGGTAAAGATGGCGGTGGGGATGCTGAACATGACCTGCGTAATGATGGGTCCGATGATGTTGGGCAGCACTTCCTTGAAGATGATAAAGAAGCTGCCTGCACCCAGCGTGCGGGAGGCCAGCACAAATTCCTGATCCTTCAGCTTGAGCATCTCGGCGCGGGCGATGCGGCTCATGCCCACCCACTCGGTCAGCATCAGGGCAAAGATGATGGTGACCATGCCGGGCTGCAGCACCAGCAGCAGCAGCGTAACGATGACCAGACGGGGGATGCCATTGGCCACCTCAAGGAAGCGCTGCATCACCATATCCACCCTGCCGCCAAAGTAACCAGAGATCAGGCCATAGCTCATGCCGATGACCATATCGATGACAGCAGCGGCCACCGCGATGATCAGGGAGACACGGGCACCCTCCCAGGTGCGGGTCCAGATGTCGCGGCCGTACAGGTCACTGCCGAACCAGTAGTAGACATCGTCCTTGCCCTTTTCCACATAGGCGTTGACGCTCTTGCTGCCGGTGGTGGTGCTCATCTTCTCGCTGCCGTCCAGGATGCCGAGGCGCTCGATGCCCGGCACACGGGGAGCAAAGTTCTTCTGGCTCAGATCCTGGCCGGAGTAGGTATAGCTGTTCATGCCCGGGCCAAAAACGGCCAGCAGCACGATGACGACGATCAGGATCAGGCCCAGCACGGCGCTCCTCTTGCCGAAGAAGCGGAGGATGGCATCCTTCCAGAAGCTCTGGGCCGCAAAGTTGGTATCCACGGCGATCTCATCGTCGTTGTGCTTGAGGGCAAACTCCTTGTCCTCAAAGGTGTGCTCGGGATACAGGGAATCCACCGCACTGACGATGGCATCCGCTGTGGATTCGCCGCCCAGGCGGATCGCTTTTTCTGCCATATCAGTCATCCCCCTTTGCCAGACGAATGCGCGGATCGATGATGCCGTAGAGCAGGTCAACGACCAGCATGATGCCAATGTACATGGCGCTGTAAATAAAGCTCAGGCCAATGACCACGTTGTAATCGTTGGACTGGATGGCCGTGACCAGCAGGCTGCCCACGCCGGGAATGGCGAAGATCTTTTCCACCACCAGCGAGCCGGTCATCAGATCCACGATCAGGGGTGCCAGCACCGTGATGATGGGGATGAGGGCATTGCGCAGGGCATGGCGGAAGATCAGCGCCGGGCCGGAGATGCCCTTGCTCTCGGCCAGCAGCATGTAATCGGAATCAAGGACTTCGATCATCTCACTGCGGGTAAAGCGGGCAATGGAGGCCATGGTGAACATGGAAAGCGAGATGCTGGGCAGGACGCTGGAACCAAAGACATCCTTGGCGGAGAACAGCATTGGGAACCAGCGGAGCTTGAAGCCAAAGGCATAGCTCAGGGCCAGTGCGAACACATAGGAAGGCACCGACACGCCGATGACCGAGATGATGGTGGCGATGGTATCAAAAATGGTATCCCGCTTGAGTGCGGCAATGATGCCCAGCACCAGGCCCACAGCGGCACCCAGCGTCACGGCCATGCCGCCCACCTGAATGGAGATGGGCAGGCGGCTCTGGATGAGCTGGGAGATGGGTGTATTCTTGGAGATGTTATAGCTCACGCCAAGATCTCCCCGGAGCATATTGCCCACATAGCGGAAGAACTGGATGTAGATGGGCTGATCCAGGCCGTACTTTGCGTACAGGGCAGCCCGCATATCGGGCGTCAGCTTTTCATCATTGAAGGGCGAACCAGGCATCAGCTGCATCAGGATAAACAGCACCAGCAAAATTGCCAGCAGTGTGAACAGCGAGGTCAGGATTCGCTTGAGCGTATATTTTTTCACGTCGGGTGGACCCCCTTTTCCTTCCGGGATCTCGCGGTCAGTCGTTCGTCTGCCGCGGACAGGCACAATGCCAAAAAGGCGCACAGTGGCTCTTTGCGGGCCACTGTGCGGCCTTGTTCAGCGATTCAGTTGTTTACTCGCTCTTGGTGGTGTTCTTGTACACACGGTTCAGAGCGCAGGGGTGATGCTCGACACCCTTGACGGCAGAGGAAATCATCTCAGCGTTGCACTGGCCGTACAGGGGGAAGATGACCGCCTGCTCCAGAACGATCTGCTCGGCCTCGTACAGGGCAGCCCAGCGACCCTCGGGGTCGGTGCACAGATCACCGGTGGTGCACTCGTCAATGATGGCATCGTAGTCGGCATCGCTCCACAGACCGTAGTTGTTGGAGTTGCCGGTCACCCACATACCCAGATAGGTCATGGGGTCGGCGTAGTCGGGGCCCCAGCGGGTCAGGCCCAGCTCAAAGGTGCCGTCCTGCATATCCTGCACACGCTGCTTCTTGGGCTCCACGGTCAGGTTGATGGTCAGGCCCTCCAGCGTGGTCTCCAGCTGCTCCTTGACGACCTGAGCCACCTTCTGGGGTGCATCGTCGGCATCCACCACCATATCAAAGGTGAAGGTATCCTTGCCCAGCTCAGCCTTGGCGGTCTCAAAGAACTCCTTGGCCTTCTCGGGGTCATAAGCGCAGTCATCTGCAAACTTGGTCTGGTCGGCGCTGAAATCGCTGCCGTCGGGGCCGGTTGCAAACTGTGCGGGAACAGCGGTGTATGCGGGGGTGGAGCCATCCTTCAGCACATCGCCGGTAATGGCATCACGATCCAGCGCAAAGGTCATGGCCTTGCGCAGGTTCAGGTTTGCCAGATCGGGCACAGCGTCGATGTTGGGGCTGATGTACCACAGGTAACCGGCACCCACGCTGGTAAACTCGGGATCATCCTTGACCTGATCGACCTGCTCACCGTTCAGCAGGGTGATATCCAGTGTGCCGGTCTGATAGCTCATCAAAGCCTGCTGGCTGTCCTTGATGACCTGATAGGCCAGACCGTCCAGAGCGATCTTATCCGCATCATAGTAATCGGGGTTCTTTTCCATCGCAAAGGCGGTGGCGGCGGGCTGATAATCGGTCAGCACGAACGCGCCGTTGGACAGCACCGTTTCGGGGCTGGTGCCAAAGGTGTCAGCGCAGGTGTTGTAGAAGGCCTCGTTCACCGGGTAGAAGGTGGGGAAGTACATCAGGCTCAGGAAGTAGCTGACAGGAACGTTCAGCTGCACCTCCAGGGTCTTGTCATCCACAGCGGTCACGCCCAGGTCGGTAACGGGCTTTTCACCGGCAATGATCTCAGCGGCGTTGACCACCTGACCAATGTCGGACAGCATGTAGGAATACTCGGAAGCGGTGGCGGGGTCTACGGCACGCTGCCAGCCAAACACAAAGTCAGCGGCGGTCACGGCCTCACCGTTGGACCACTTTGCATCGCGCAGGTGGAAGGTGTAGGTCTTGCCGTCCTCGCTGATGTCATAAGTCTCCGCCATGGCGGGAACTGCTGCACCGTCAGCATCCATCTGCATCAGGCCATCGGTGTAATCCGCGATGACCTCAAAGGAGGTGCCGTCGGTGGCCACCTGGGGGTCCAGAGACTGGACCTCGGTCTCCAGCATGATGTTCAGGGTGCCGCCCTGTGCGGTGCCAGCCGCAGCAGAGGAAGCGCCGCTGGCTGCAGAAGATGCAGCCATGGAGCTGGAAGAGCCGCCGCAGGCTGTCAGAGCCAGCGCGGCAGAGGTGACACCGGCAGCTGCCAGGAAGCTGCGGCGCGAAATACGACGATCGAATTTCATATATGTTTTCCCCTCTCTTTAATGCTCTACACTGATAAAGCATCAATTTCTGAAAATGCACAAGGGGCTCTGCTCCCCCTCTGGAGCTTCTGCACACCCTTGTGCCATGGCCGCATTATACCGCTGTTCCCCGCCGTTGAAAAGGGTTTTTCGGGAATTTGTCCTCCAAAAAGGCCCATTTCTCCCCTTTGTCCAACATCCCGCCGAAAATGGAAACTAATTTTTGTATAGTTTTTCTCCTGTGCTGTATTTTATGCAAGGACAGTTCTTGTATTAAAGTCACAGATTGTATTTCCATGGAGTACATTTAACTTCGTTCACTTCATTTTATTAAGAGTTGAAATCGCTTCAGTCTATAGTAGTCCTCTTTGTCATTGCTTCGCAATGACACCTCTCCCAGCAGGAAAAGCAGGATAGGCGGTCTCATAAACCTGCACCCCTGCCCGGAGATCTGACACGACGCGCCCGAGAGACTCACAGACAAAAAAGGAGCCCGCTGTGCGAACACAACGGGCTCCTCTTGGTTCTGATCTTACTTCGCGTACTCGATGGCGCGGCTCTCGCGGATGACGTTGACCTTGATCTGGCCGGGATAATCGAGGGTATCCTCGATCTTCTTGGCGATCTGGCGGGCCAGCAGGATGACCTGATCATCGCTGATGACATCGGGCTTGACCATGATGCGGACTTCGCGGCCGGCCTGAACGGCAAAGGCCTGCTCCACGCCCTCAAAGCTGGAAGAGATCTCCTCCAGATTTTCCAGACGCTTGACATAGCTCTCCACGTTCTCGCGGCGGGCACCGGGACGTGCGGCACTGATGGCATCGCAGGCCTGAATGATAAAGGCCAGCGGGGTCTTGGGCTCCACATCGCCGTGGTGGGCCTCAATGGCATGGATGATCTGGGTGTTTTCCTTGTACTTGCGGCAGATATCCACACCGATCTGGACATGGCTACCCTCGATCTCATGGTCAAGGGCCTTGCCGATATCATGCAGCAGACCGGCACGGCGGGCCAGCGTGACGTTCACGCCCATCTCGCCTGCCAGCAGACCGGCCAGCCAGGCCACCTCCATGCTGTGGGTCAGCGCGTTCTGGCCAAAGCTGGTGCGGTACTTCAGGCGGCCGATGAGCTTGATGAGGTCGGGGTGCAGGCCGTGGATGCCAAGCTCCATCACGGCGCGCTCGCCCTCCCGCTTCATCTGCAGCTCAAGGTCGTGGCGGCACTTCTCCACCGTCTCCTCAATGCGGGCGGGGTGGATGCGGCCATCACCGATCAGGCGCTCCAGCGTCATGCGGGCAACCTCGCGGCGGGTCTGGTCAAAGGAGGACAGGGTGATGGCCTCCGGGGTATCGTCGATGATAAGATCCACGCCGGTGGCAGTTTCCAGCGCGCGGATGTTGCGGCCCTCACGGCCGATGATACGGCCCTTCATCTCGTCGCTGGGCAGGGGCACCACGCTGACGGTGGTCTCGCTGCAGTGGTCAGCGGCGCAGCGGCTGATGGCCTGACCGATCATGTTGCGGGCGATGTTATCGCAGTTTTCCTTCAGGTCGGTCTCGTAGGCAGCCACACGGACAGCCTTCTCGTGGGTGAGCTCCTCGTCCACCTTGTGCAGCAGCACTTCGCGGGCATCCTCCTGGCTCAGGCCCGCCAGGGTCTCCAGGCGCTCCATCTCCTTGGCACGGATGGCATCCACCTCAGCCAGACGGCTGTCGGCCTCCTCGTGCTTTTTCTTGAGCTCTTCTTCCTTCTTTTCCAGGGCTTCGGTCTTGCGGTCCAGCGCATTTTCCTTCTGGTCAATGCGATTCTCCTGGCGGCTGATCTCAGCACGGCGCTGCTTGATCTCCTTGTCGGCCTCTGCCTTCTGGGCATCGACCTCGGCTTTCAGGCGGAAAGCCTCGTCCTTGGCTTCCAGAACAGCTTCTTTTCGTTTTTGGTCAGCGGTCTTGATTGCTTCGTTCACCAGGCGGGTAGCCTCGGCTTCTGCGCTGCCGATCTGTGCCTCGGCGGTCTTTTTACGGTTGTTGTAACCAATAAAATAACCCGCGCCGGCAGCAACAGCAGCAACCACGACCACGATCAACAGAATGATCGGGGACATCGTGTTCACTCTCCTTACAATTAAAGTTCAAAACAACTAAAATCTGGAGACGCTGCCGCGCAAGGCGTGGGTCAACAATACAAAATCAAGCTCTCAACAACAAAACAGACAACAGCACCGCACAAAAAGGGCATGTTTGCCCCTGCGGCCTGATGCAGCTTTTTTATCTACAAGGTTTTCATATAAAAACGGGCAGATGAAGCCCCATTGAACTTTGGTTGCGGAAGATCCCTGCACGCAGCGTCATGGATTCCATACTACTTCTTATATTACGAAACATTTGGTACAATGTCAAGTAAAGTGAAAGGAATTTTCTAAAAAAACAGCCATTATTCCAGATACATCCGCCGCAGCCGCATCAGGCGGGCGGGGGTCAGGCCGTATTCCGCCTCGAGATAGGCATCGGTGGTGCCATATTCTTTGCGGATGGTGTCCAGCACAAAGGGAGCCGATTCCGGGTGGACACCGGCAATGCCCTGATAGAATTGCTTCTGTTCGGGATGCGCCTCGATCTCTTCGGCATGGGCGGCCCAGATCTTTTCCAGCTCCGGGCGGCGGCAGACATTGGTCCGGACAAAATCCTGACAGATCGTTTCATCGGAAGCCCCCAGCGCCAGCAGGATGAGCATGGCCGCCACGCCGGTGCGGTCTTTCCCGCCGGAGCAGTGGAACAGGATCGGCGTTTCGCCCGCCTCCAGCGCCCGGAACAGCTCCTTGTAGGCCTTATTGCGGAAGAGCATCTGCTCATACATGGCATCGGCGAGGTTATGTTTCTCGTCCTTCTTGCCCTTGAGCAGCTTTTCAATGTCCCCGGGAGAGAAGGAGATCTCGCTTCCGTCCGGGTGGCAAAGCCCGCAGATGCGCACCAGCCGCGCGCCATCGGGCACATAGTCAGGCTGCTTCACTGCCTCGGACTCGCTGCGCAGGTCAAGGATGAGCCGCAGGCCCAGGCTGTCCAGCAGCTTGCGGTCAGCCGCCCCGGTCAGCAGTCCGGTGGGAATGCCGCGGTAAATCTGCCCCCACTTGACATGCTTGCCCTCGTCGGCCTCGTAGCCGCCCAGCTCCCGGAAGTTGTTTCCGCCCGCAAAGGGCAGCTGGGTGCCCGGAGCCGGGTGCTGCGGTGCCGCCTTGGGGGCGGCGCTGGACAGCACCGGGAAGTTGTAGAAGGGCTTTGCCGGGCGGCCCCGCCGGGGCGGCAGGGATGCCGCGCCCCCGATGACCTCCATCAGGTAGCCCCGCAGCAGGTCAAGATAGGCCGAGTTGTGGTCCCGCCGCTGCACCATCGAAACGCAGAGGGGCGGCAGATCTTCCAGCAGCACGTCACGCACCCGGTCCAGCTCCCGCCGTGCTCCCGGCTCGTAGCGGGTCAGGCAGGTGCAGAGCTGCTCCTGGACCAGATAGTACGCCTGATAGAAGCTGGGGCCGATCTCCGCGTTGGGCGCAAAGCCCTCCCTGGCGCAGGCATCCCACAGGGGGCTGAACAGATCCTGCCGCAGGCTGGGCAGCAGCACCCGCTGGCCCCGCAGGGCCGAAAGCGGCACCCGCTCCTTCTCCCAGAAGGGATGGCCGCGCGGCACCAGCAGGCAGGCCGGGTCGGCCCGCAGGGTGGTGCGGGCCAGCACCGGAGCCGCCGTGCCCAGATCCATCACAAGGCCCGCGTCCAGCTCGCCCTGCTCCACACCATCGGCCACGGCATCGTTTTCCAGCAGGCGGAACCGCATCTCAATGTGGGGGTACTGCTGGCGGAACCTGTCCAGCTGGGTCTCCAGCCCGGGCAGGTAGTCCGGCACCAGCGAGACACTGATGCCGATGCGCACCGGCTGGGCCGACTGGATCTCCGCATGGAGGGCCGCCTGCATCTGCTGGAACTGTTCCACCACCGGGGCCGCATGGCGCTGCAGACTCAGCCCCCGCTCGGTAAGCGAGAGCTTGTGGTGGGCGCTGACGAACAGCGGGCCGCAGAGCTCGGCTTCCAGCGCCGTGATGCTCTGCCGCAGGGCCTGCCGCGACAGAAACAGCCGCTGTGACGCGCGGGTGTAGTTCATTTCTTCGCACAAAACCAGAAAATAGTGCAGCTGGCGGATATCCATGGGTTCCTCCTGAAGGGTGGTGTATCAATAGATTAAGGATACCGCCTTTTTGCCCGCTTGTAAAGGCCGCGCGGGCAAAAAATCCCTCCCGGATTGACACATCCCGCCCCATGGTGTAGACTTCAAGCAGCAGAATTTTTCTCCCTAAGGAGAAAAGCTCCATCAAACACACAGAAGGAAGGTATTTTCCATGAAAGTCATCGCTACTGAAAAGGCTCCCGGCGCGATCGGCCCCTACTCCCAGGGCTTCATCGCAGGCGGTTTTGTCTACACCTCCGGCCAGATCCCTGTGAACCCTGCGGACGGCACTGTGCCCGAGGGCATCGCCGCCCAGACCGAGCAGAGCTGCAAGAACGTGGGTGCGATCCTGGAAGCCGCCGGTTCCGGCTACGACAAGGTCATCAAGACCACCTGCTTCCTGGCCGATATTGCCGATTTTGCCGCCTTCAACGAGGTCTACGCAAAGTACTTCACCTCCAAGCCCGCCCGCAGCTGCGTTGCTGTCAAGGATCTGCCCAAGGGTGTCCTGTGCGAGATTGAGGCCGTGGCAGAGGCGTAAGCTCCCGAATTGCACCGGCTTTGCGTTCTCCCCTTTACAACGCTCTGAAATTGTGCCATAATTTACTGTATTAAAGGGAAAGCCGTTCCGGTGCCGCAATTCGGCGGCGGAGAACGGAAAGAGAGGGGTAAACTGTTATGAGCAAAACGATGATCCCGCAGAACTACACACCCGCGCTGAACCTGTACGACACCCAGCGTGCCATCGGCACTGTGAAGCGGCTGTTCGCTGACACCCTGTGTGCCACGCTGAACCTCTACCGCGTGTCGGCTCCGCTGTTTCTGGAGGCTTCCACCGGCCTGAACGACGACCTGAACGGCGTGGAACGCAAGGTCACCTTTGACATCCGGGACAGCGGCATTGAGGCACAGGTGGTGCAGTCACTGGCAAAGTGGAAGCGCAAGGCCCTGAAGGACTACGGCTTCCGCGTGGGCAAGGGCCTGTACTGCGACATGAACGCCATCCGCCGGGACGAGGAGCTGGACAACCTCCACTCCGTCTATGTGGACCAGTGGGACTGGGAGAAGGTCATCCGCGAGGAGGACCGCAGCGAGACCTACCTGAAGAATGTGGTGCGCTCCATCGTGTCGGCCGTCTGCGCCACCGAGATGAACCTGCACGCCATGTTCCCCCAGCTGCAGGATCTGCCCCTTCACACCCCCAACGTGACCTTTATCACCACCCAGGAGCTGGAGGACAAGTACCCTGACCTGACCCCGAAGGAGCGCGAGAACGCCTTTGTAAAGGAAAACGGCACCACCTTCCTGATGAAGATCGGTGCTCCCCTGAAGAGCGGCAAGCCCCACGACGGCCGCGCCCCCGACTACGACGACTGGGACCTGAACGGTGACCTGCTGTTCTGGAACGAGCCCCTGCAGTGCAGCTACGAGTTGAGCAGCATGGGTATCCGCGTCAGCCCCGAGAGCATGGACCGGCAGCTGACCATGGCAGGCTGTGACGACCGCCGCACCCTGCCTTTCCACAAGGCAGTGCTGAGCGGCGAGCTGCCCTACACCATCGGCGGCGGCATCGGCCAGAGCCGTCTGTGCATGCTGCTGCTGGGCAGCGCCCACATCGGCGAAGTACAGGCAAGCGTCTGGGACGAAGCCACCCGCACGGCCTGCGCAAAGGCTGGGATCCCCCTGCTGTAAGCAAAACACGAGAAAAGGCTCTCTGCCAAAACCGGCAGAGAGCCTTTTTTGCATCTCAGCTTCTGAAAAGCAAGCCCACATTTCTCTTTTTGCGGCGATTCCCGCCCAGCCACCAGACAAGCCAGGCGTAGAGCAGGTTCATGGCCAGGATGGCCGCGCACCACAGCACTGTCTGCCGGGTGGTCTGCTGATAGACCAGCAGGAACGGGTAAGGCCCGGTGATGAGCCGCTGGTAATTGGCCCAGAGGGCCACAGAGCCATAGAGCATGGTGGGAACCAGCGCCAGCGGAACGCACCGCGCAGGCAGCTTTGGCTCCCGTTCCAGCAGGACAAAGGAGACAAAGGCACACAGCGGGTTGAGCAGGTGGTGGTAGAGCATGGAGCTCTCGGTCAGCAGGAACACCACGCCGCCCTGGTCGGCACAGTAGGGCCCCAGCACGAACACCACGGTCAGGAAGGTCATGGTCAGGCAGCAGGTGGCAATGTACTTGAGCGTCTTGACCCAGCGGGGCAGCTGCCGCCCCGTGAACAGGCAGATCACCTGACACACCGCCACCAGCAGGCAGACAAAGAACGCAAAGACATTGGAGTTCTCGGTGTAAAAGGTGAAGGTCTGGCTGCCCACCGCTTCCCAGGTCATCCGGATGGCCACCGGCTCCCACCGCACGATGCAGAGGTTCAGGAAAATGGAACAGAGAATGGCGATCTTCTTGATCATTTTGCGGTATTGATGAAGCTGCGGTTGTCCCACAGGTACTTGATGCCGGAGATGGCGGTGGCAATGGCCACCAGCCAGCACAGCCAGTAAGAGAGGAACACGCAGTCAGCGCCTATCATAATGAAATTGCCCCAGGTCAATGCGGTGCCGAAGTAGTAGAAGATGATGGTGAGCATCTGCAGTACAGTCTTGACCTTGCCCCACATGTTGGCGGCGATCACCTTGCCGTCCTTGGCACCGGCGGCCACCATCCGCAGACCGGACACGGCAAACTCACGGGCCAGGATGATGCAGAGCACCACCGGGCTGCAAACTCCGTCCCGCAGCATGTAAATGAAGGCCACGGTGGTCAGCAGTTTGTCGGCCAGCGGGTCGGCAAACTTTCCAAAGTCGGTGACCATGTTCCACTTGCGGGCCAGATGGCCGTCCAGAAAATCGGTAAAACTGGCCGCGGCAAAGATGATGCCTGCCACCAGATACCAGGTGGGGTTGAAATCTTCCGTGCCGATCTGGGTCAGGGAAACGAAGACCATGAACACCGGCACCAGAATGATGCGGGTCAGGGTGAGCTTATTGGGCAGATTCATATAGATTCCTCCAATTTGTTATTTTGCAACCGTGCCGTACAGATCGTAAAGGTCGCTGTCCTCCACCAGCACATCATAGAACTGGCCGGGATAGAGCGGCTCCTCGCTGGAAACGCAGACATTGCCGTCCACCTCGGGGGCATCGCCGGTGGTGCGGCAGAGGTACAGGCCGCTCTCCTCGTCGATGCCATCACAGAGCACACGGACGGTCTGGCCCACCTTTTCGGCCTGTTTCTGGGCCATGATGCCGGTCTGGATCTGCATCACCAGCTCTGCGCGCCGGTCCTTGGTCTCCTGATCGATCTGGCCGTCCATCTTTGCGGCCACAGTGTTCTCCTCGGCAGAATAGGCAAAGCAGCCCAGACGGTCAAATCTGACCTCCTTGACGAAGTTGCACAGGTCCTCGAACTGCTCCTCGGTCTCGCCGGGGAAGCCTGCGATCAGGGTGGTGCGCAGGGTGATGCCGGGGATCTCCCGGCGCAGCTTGCCGATGACCTCCAGCAGCTCCGCACGGGTGGAGCGGCGGTTCATGTTTTTGAGGATGGTATCGTTGCAGTGCTGGATGGGCAGGTCGAGGTAAGGCACCACCTTCTCGTTCCGCTTCATGGCGGCAATAAAGTCATCGGTGATGCGCTCCGGGTAGGCGTACATGATGCGGATCCACTCAAGGCCCGGCACCTTGTTCAGCTTGTCCAGCAGCTCACAGATGCTGCCGGGCTTTCCCCAGTCCTCGCCATAGGCGGTGGGGTCCTGGGCCACCACGATCAGCTCCTTCACGCCCTCACCGGCCAGCCAGCGGGCCTCGGCCACGCAGTCGGCCAGATCGCGGCTGTGCAGCGGGCCGCGGATGCCCGGGATGGCGCAGTAGTGGCAGCGGTTGTTGCAGCCCTCTGCGATCTTTAAGTACGCATAGTGGGCAGGCGTGCCGATGACGCGCTTGCCGCCCAGCGGGAAGTCCTTTTTGGCACCGTAGCTTTCCAGATGGTTCTCACCGTGGAACAGGCGGGCCACGATGGTATCAATGGCCTTGTTGGAGGCACAGCCCACCACAGCATCCACCTCGGGGATCTCCTCCTCGATCTGGCTGCGGTAACGCTCAGCCAGGCAGCCGGTGACGATGACCTTCAGCTCCGGGTTCTGCTGCTTGTAGGCGCAAGCCTCCAGAATGTTCTCAATGGCCTCGGTCTTGGCGCTCTCGATAAAGCCGCAGGTGTTGACCAGAATGACATCGGCTTCACCCAGGTCAGCCACCGTCTCGTGACCAGCCGAAAGCAGGATGTGCACCATCACGTCCAGATCGACCTGGTTCTTGGGGCAGCCAAGGGAAATACATGCAATTTTCATAAGGGATGATACTCTCTTTCTCTTTTGAGGGATGCTTTTGATTTTTTACGATTTGCTCCGGAAAAGCTCCCCCTTCGGGGGAGCTGGCAAAGCCGCAGGCTTTGACTGAGAGGGTTATTCCCCCTCCTCCACCCTGCGAATGGCTTCCTTAATAACGGAATACGAAAATCCCCGCCGCTGCAGGGCCGCAATGACCAGATCCCTGCGGCCCGCTTCCAGCTTTTTGCGGTAATGCCCTTCCACCAGAGCGGCAGCGGCTTCCAGCTCCGGGTCCTCGCCGGAAACATCGGGGGTGTAAACAGCATCCAGCGCCTGCTGGATCTCGCCTGCGGCCAGGCCCTTCTGCCGCAGATTCTGGGCAGCGGCGCGGCGGCTCTTTTTTGCCGCCAGCAGGGCGTGGGCACGGGTCTCGGCATAGCGGGCATCGTTGATATACTCCCGCTGCACCATCTCTGCCACCACGGCGGCACTGGTCTGCTGGGTATAGCGACGGTTCAGCCGCTCATACAGCTGGCCCGAGGAAAGCTCCTGCCCGGCCAGCAGCTCCATGGCCCGGGTGCGGGCTTTGGCGGCATCGATGGATTTTTCCTCTTCGGCCAGCGGGCGGCGGCCACGGCTGTAAAAGGCCATTTACTCTTCCACCATGATGTCCAGCTCACTCTCGCTGCTGCGGGCGGGAGCCTTGACCACCGGCTCCTTTGCTGTGGCAGGAGCTGCCGGTTCCCCCTCTGCAGGAGCAGCGGCAGCCTTGCCCCCCGGGCGGCGGGTGGCATAGAGCTTATCGGCATTGGCGCGCACCTGACCCTCGATATCGTTGGCGATCTCGGGGTTATCGCGCAGGAACTGCTTGGCGTTGTCGCGGCCCTGACCCAGGCGGATATCGCCGTAGTTGAACCATGCGCCGCTCTTCTGAACGATGCCCAGCTTGACACCCAGATCGATGAGCTCACTCATCTTGGAGATGCCCTCGCCGAACATGATGTCAAACTCAGCCTCACGGAACGGAGGAGCCACCTTGTTCTTGACGATCTTGGCGCGGGTGTGGTTGCCGATGAACTGGCCGGAAGAATCCTTCAGGCCCTCCACGCGGCGGATATCGATGCGGACAGAGGAATAATACTTCAGGGCGCGGCCGCCGGTGGTGACCTCGGGGTTGCCGTAGACCACGCCGACCTTTTCACGCAGCTGGTTGATGAAGATGCAGACGGTGTTGGTCTTGCCGATGACGCTGGTCAGCTTGCGCATGGCCTGGCTCATCAGGCGGGCCTGCAGGCCCACATGACTGTCGCCCATCTCGCCCTCGATCTCGGCGCGGGGCACCATGGCGGCAACAGAGTCCACAACGATGGCATCAATGGCACCGGAGCGCACCAGCGCCTCGCAGATCTCCATGGCCTGCTCACCGGTATCGGGCTGGCTGACCAGCAGGTTGTTGATGTCCACACCCAGCGCCTCGGCATACACAGGGTCCAGCGCGTGCTCCACATCGATGAAGGCAACATCGCCGCCCTTCTTCTGGGCTTCGGCCAGAACATGCAGGGCCAGTGTGGTCTTACCACTGGATTCGGGGCCGTACACCTCAATGATGCGGCCCCGGGGCACGCCGCCCACGCCCAGTGCCAGATCCAGGCCGATGCTGCCGGTCGAGATGGCATCCACCTGCATGGCGGCGTTATCGCCCAGCTTCATCACAGCGCCCTTGCCAAACTGCTTTTCGATCTGGGCCAGTGCCGTGGCCAGCGCATCCTTCTTGGCACCGGGATCGGTCTTCTGGGTCGCCGGGGCAACGTTGTTGTTCTGATTTTTTGCCATAGTGTCATGCTCCTTTGTCATCTGTTCCCGGCGCGGTGCGGCCAAACGCAGGCGCGGGCATTCCAATTCTTTCGGTACTAGTATAACACATTTTACAGATATTACAACAGGAAGTTGTAGATATTTTTATTGTTTTCTCGCCATCACACAGCGGTCATTGCCGCCAAAGTCTTTTCTGCACACGATATCCGTCCACCCGTTGGCGGCAAGCAGGGCCGTCACGGCCTCCCGCTGCTGCCAGCCGATCTCCAGGGCAAGGGCACCGCCGGGACGCAGGGCTTGCAGGTAGTGTTCCGCAATGGCGCGGTAAAATACCAGCCCATCCTCCCCTGCTTCCAGCGCCATGGCAGGCTCCTGCGCCACCTCGGGCTGCAGCGCGCCCATCTCGGCGGCGGTCAGGTAGGGCGGGTTCGACACAATAAGGTCCAGCTGCCTCTCCGGCAGGGTCTGCCAGTAGGTGAACAGATCTCCCTGCACCGGGGTGATGGTCAGTACCGGGGAGAGATGGGCATTCTGCTCCAGATAGCGGTATGCCGCAGGGCTCTTCTCCAGACTTGTGACCTGTGCCGCCGGGCAGAAGTGCTTCACGCCCAGCCCCAAACAGCCTGTGCCGGCGCAGAGGTCGAGCACCCGGGGTGCCTCCACCCCAGCCAGCATTCCGGCGGCGGCTTCGGCCACCACCTCAGTATCAGCCCGGGGGCAGAGCACGCCGGGGCCGACAGCCAGCTCAAAGTCAAGGAAGGGCCAGCTGCCGCAAAGGTATTGCAAAGGCTCCCGGGCCGCGCGGCGGGCCGTCAGGGCTTCCAGCCGCTCTGCCTGCTCTGCACTCAGCGGAGCATCGGCAAGGCGGGCATCCCCGCCCACTGCCAGCCGGAAGAGCTCGGCCGCGTCAAAATCCGCGTCGGGGCAGCCTGCGGCGCGCAGGCGTGCCTCCACCTCCCGGACTGCTCCCCGGGGCAGCATCCCTGCGGTTACCATCTGCCGTCCTCCGGGTCCTCGGGCAGAACCGGCGTGACGGCGGCAATGGCCACCTCGATCATGCTGTCGTCCGGCTCAAACACGGTCAGATGCTGCACCCAGATGCCGGGCTGCCGGATGATGCGGGTGGCGATGTTGTCCGACCTGCCGCACCACTTGAGCAGCTCGTAGCTGATGCCCATGACCAGCGGCAGGAGCAGCAGCTTGAACACCACCCGCAGGCTGGTGCTGGACCAGGGCAGCACGCTGTACAGGAACACGCTGACGATGACCACCAGGATCAAAAAGCTGGTGCCGCACCGGGGGTGGAAGCGGGTATATTTGCGGACATTCTCCACCGTGAGGGGGTCTCCGGCCTCGTAGCAGGCAATGGTCTTGTGCTCGGCCCCGTGGTACTCGAACACCCGGTGGATCTCCTTCATCCGGGAGATGGCAGCCATGTAGGTCAGGAAGATGGCGACCTTGAGCACCGCTTCCAGCACCACCTTGGCCCAGCGGCCCAGCGGCACCAGATGGTTCAGGCCCCCCACCAGCACCGTGGGCAGAACGGTGAAGAGCAGGATGGCAAACAGCCCGCCGATCACGGCAGCTGCCGCCAGCAGGATATCCTCAGCCTTTTTGCCCAGATGGTCGCCCACCCATTTTTCAAAGGCGGTCTCCTCTTCGGCGGGGTCGTAGTCATCCCCCATGCTCACCTGTGCCGAGTACATCATGTACTTGTATCCCATGATCAGGCTTTCGATCATCGAGATGGCTCCCCGCACCAGCGGGATCTTTGTCCACACGCCGTGGGTGGGGGTGGGCTCGACCTTGGTCTCAATGGTTCCATCGGGCTTGCGGACAGCACAGCAGATGTTTTTCGGGCCCCGCATCATAATGCCCTCCATCAGGGCCTGCCCGCCCACACTCGTCTTGAAGCGTTCCTTGTTCGGTTGATTCATTGGCTCTCCTATGGGGCGCTGCGGCCCCTCTCTATCGTAAAAAATACCCCTCTATCTTACCAGATAAATATGGACAATCTCTTATCGTTTGTAGATCGGCAGCCCCAGGGTGACCACTGTGCCCCGGCCCAGCGTGCTCTTGAGGTCCATGGTGCCGTCCAGTGCGGTCATAATGGAATCCACCAGCGCAAGGCCGATGCCGCTGCCCCGCACCGAGTTGCTGCCCTTGTAAAACTTGGTCTTGACGTTTTCCAGATCCTCCGGCGGGATGCCGCGGCCCTGATCGATGATCTCGATGAAGGCTTTGTACTCGCCCTGCCAGATCTTGACCGTGATGCGTCCGCCGGGGGCCGAATACTTGATGGCATTGTCCAGAATGTTGATGAACACCTGCCGCAGGCGGTCGGGGTCGGCGTAGACCGGAATCATCTCCTCCGGCTCCGCATAGGCCAGCAGAAGCCCCTCCCGCTGGATGCGCGCTTCACAGAAAAGGACAGCGTCCGTCAGCTCGGCCACAAGGTCCAGGGGGCGGCACTCCATTTTCAGGCGGCCATTCTGCAGGCGGCTGAAATCCAGCAGCTCCTCCACCATGTTGTACAGGCGGGCGGTCTCGTTGTTGATGATCTCCAGCCCCTTGCGGTAGTTCTCATCGGTGGGGTCATCCAGGGTGCGCAGGGTCTCCACCCAGCCCCGGATGGAGGTGAGCGGCGTGCGCAGCTCATGGGAGACCGAGCTGATGAATTCGTTCTTCATCTTCTCCGTCTCTTCCAGCCCCTCGGCCATCTGATTGATGGTGCCGCGCAGGCGGTCCACCTCGTCCCGCTCGTCACCGGTCACAGGCAGGCGGACATCCAGTTCTCCCCGGGCGATGCTGGCGGCGATCCGCTCCACCTGCCCCAGCGGCACCACGATGCCCCGCACAAAGTACAGGCCGGAGGCCACTGTAAAGCCCAGAATGGCCGCTACCACGATCAGGCTGATGATGAAAACGCTCTTCAGCTGCTCCTGCACCAGCGTCAGGCTGGTGACAAGGCGCATAGCGGCCACGTCCTCGGCCGCATAGGGCACCAGACTGCACACGGCCATGACCGTTTCCCCGCTGGCGGTGCGGTAGATGGCCACACCCACGCCGTCCGGGGCATCCTGCGCCTTGTTAAAATCGTCCTGCACCACGATGCCGTCCGCACCTGTGCCGCTGGACGAGGCGATCACGCCGCCGTAACCGTCCAGCAGCATGAACTCATATTTGTCTTTATCCGCAAACTGCTCCACCATCCGGCGCAGGGCCACACTGCGGTTGGCCGCGGTCTTCTGGGCCGTGTCGCCGGTGTACATTTTCAGCTGACCGTTGATGGAGGAAAAACGCCGCATCATGGTCTGCTGGACGCTGTTGTAGTAGCTGCGGCTGAAGTTGTACACGAACATGCTCTCCACCAGCAGCACCAGCAGCACGGTCAGGAACAGGCTTCCCCGCAGCCAGCGGTGGGTAATACCACTGCGCATTGCTTTTCCTCCTTTCTGTCAGTAATCCCGGCTCTCCTATTGGGAGAGCCGTCGGGTACAGCGCAACTGAGAGGTTTTTCTTTACTCCTCCCACCGGTAGCCGTAGCCCCACACTGTCATAATGTGGGTGGGGTGGCTGGGCTCATCCTCTACCTTCATCCGCAGGCGGCGGATGTTCACATCCACGATCTTCACATCGCCGAAGTAGTTCTCGCCCCACACGCCCTTCAGGATCTTTTCCCGCACCAGCGCGATGCCGGGGTTGTGGAAGAACAGCTCCATGATCTGGAACTCCACCTGGGTCAGCTCGATCTGCCGCCCGGCCTTGAGGAGAACACGGCGGTTCTCATCCAGCACAAATTCCCCGCTGACCAGCGTGGTGGGGGCGCTTTCGTCGGCAGCGGAGCCGCCGCCCGAGCGGCCCACCCGGCGGCAGAGGGCCTCCACACGGGCCAGCAGCTCACTGACACTGAAGGGCTTGGTCATATAGTCATCCGCACCGATGGACAGGCCGCGGATCTTGTCCTGCTCCTGCCCCTTGGCACTCAGGATGATGATGCCGATCTTCTGGTCGGTGCGGCGGATGGTCTCGCAGAGCGAGAACCCATTCATGCCGGGCAGCATCACATCCAGAATGGCAGCATCACAGCCGGGCTTCTGCTCCAGCAGAGGCAGGGCGGCTTCGGCGCTGTCGGCCTCCACCGCCTCCATCCCCGCCAGCCGCAGGTTCAGCGCGATCATCTCGCGGATGCTGGCTTCATCCTCTACCACAAGTACCTTGACCATCTAAGACCTCCATATTTTTCTGCCTTCTCTCTCTGCCCAAGAGCACACGGAGAAGCATTTCACCTCAGAACACCCAGCCTGCATCCGGTAAACTTCTGCAAAACTGAGCGGCATCCTCAATTCAACCGGTACAACGACCGGGACAGCCGATAGCTCTGATCCTTCAGCACTATGTCCGGCCCGAACTTGGCCTGCATCTGGCGGGATGCCACCACGCCCAGGCGGGTCCAGCCCGCCGCGCTCTCGCTGGAAGGAACCAGGCGCATGGTCAGCACCAGCTTGCCCTCGTCCACGGTGCGCAGCTCCACGGCCTCCTCTCCCTCAGTGCTGTCGGTGAGCATCAGGTTGCCCTCCCACTCGGCAGGCAGCTCAATGTAGCAGCTGCTCTCCTCGTCCAGCAGGCCGAAGCTCTTTTCCGGCTCCGGGCTGGTATAGTCCATCCAGACGATAAAATCCATTCGTCGGCTCTGGCTCAGGTTCAGCAGGCCCGCTTCGTCGGGCTGGGTGGGGATCTCCACGATGCCGTCGCCGTCCAGATCCCGGCTGACCAGCGTGGAGACATTGCGCAGGGACGCATTGTACAGCTCACTGGTGCTGATCTGCTCCGCGGGCAGCATCTGCTGGCTTTCCTCATCGAAGTAGAGCAGCACCGTGGCCAGATTGTTGCCCGAAAGGCCGGTCCAGCCGTCCAGCACCAGATAGCGCTTTCCGTCCGCTCCCAGGCCCGCCGCCACAGCGGCGCAGCCCGAGAACTTATCTGCCGAAAGGCCCATGACAGCCACCTGCTGGAACATCCCGTCCCGGTCAACGGTCAGCAGCTCGATCTGCACCCCGCCGTCCTCCAGCGTGGACATCAGGATCAGATCCTCGTTGCCGCCGCCGGTGATATCCTCCACCAGATACTGCTCATAGGACTGTTCCAGAATGGCATTGACCGTGCCGTTCTCGTAGGAGTACACCGCCAGATAGCTGTCGCCCTGCGCGGCGAGGTACCCCACTACCAGCTGGGTGGCGGCACCATCCTGCAGCTGTGCCAGCCGGACATTGTCCACTGTATCCGCCAGACCCTCGATGCTCTGGCGGACCTGCCACACGCCTGCGGCATCCTTCTGCAAAAATGCAATGCAGACGTTGGAGCTCTGGGCCGTGGTGTAAAGAACAGCGGCATCCTGCTGGCCGTCACCATCCAGATCCTGCAAAAGGAACGGCGAGAGCAGCTCCCCCTGCATCGGGTATTTCAGCTGGGCGCTCTCCCCCAGCCATTCGTTCAGGGCATTTTGCAGTGCACCGTAGTCACCCGGAAGGCGCGGGGCACGCAGCAGCTCCTCCACCTGCACATTTTCCGACATCGGAAGGCCGCACGCCGAGAGCAGGCCCATCATGCAGCCTGCACTCAGCACCAGAAACCGTCGTCTTTTCAACCGCCGCCCCTCCCTTCTGTGGAAAATTCGCAAAGTCGTGCAGAAATACAGTATAATTATAGCATTCTTGCCCCGCCATCACAAGCCCCAGCTGCTAACGCCCAACCGGGCAGCGGGGTGTTCCCAAAGCAAGTGTCCGCTGGGGTGGGACCCTGCTGCGCAGGCAGTAGGGCGGGCGATGGAATGGCCCGTTTCACTTGCGTGGGAATGCCCCGCTGCCCGGTCCACACGATACAAAAAAGGCCCTTTCCCCGAAGGGAAAGAGCCTTTGTTACACTGTTTGAACAGTCAGAGTCGATCAGACGAGCTCCAGAACTGCCATCTCAGCAGCGTCGCCGCGGCGAGCGCCGATCTTGATGATGCGGGTGTAGCCGCCGTTGCGGTCAGCGTACTTGGGGCTGATCTCATCAAACAGCTTCTTTGCAACATCTTCCTTGGTGATGTAGGCGTAGACCTGACGCTTGGTGTGCAGGTCGCTGGCCTTACCCAGGGTGATCATCTTCTCGGCCATGGAACGAACGTCCTTAGCGCGAGTGACAGTGGTCTCAATCTTGCCATTCTCTAACAGGTAGGTGACCATAGCGCGCATCATAGCGTTGCGGCTGTCGCTGGTTCTACCGAGCTTTCTGGTACCGGGCATCCCGTTTCACTCCTTATTATTTTAGTTACTCATCGTCTGTGTTCAGCTTGAAGCCCAGGGAGTCCAGCTTTGCCATGACTTCTTCCAGGCTCTTGCGGCCGAGGTTACGGACTTTCATCATCTCGTCCTCGCTCTTGCTGACCAGATCCTCCACCGTGTTGATACCGGCGCGCTTCAGGCAGTTGAAGGAACGGACGCTCAGATCCAGCTCTTCGATGGTCATCTCCAGAGCCTTTTCCTTATCGTCGTTGGTCTTCTCCACCATGATCTCCGTACCGGCAGCCTCATCGGACAGGTTGACGAAGAGGTTCAGGTGCTCGGTCAGCACACGGGCAGCCAGAGAAACGGCTTCCTGTGCATTGATCGTGCCATCCGTCCAAACCTCGATGGTCAGCTTGTCGTAATCGATGGCCTGTCCAACGCGGGTGCTCTCAACGTTATAATTCACCTTGAGCACGGGGGTGTAAATGCTATCGACGGGAAGAGTGTTGATATCGTTCTTCTCGACGATGGCCTGCTTGTTGCGCTCTGCAGGCACATAACCGCGGCCCTTATCGAAGGTGAGCTCCATGACGAGCTTGCCGCCCTCGCCCAGGGTTGCAATGTGCCATTCAGGGTTCAGGATCTCAATATCGTCGCCCTGCTTGATGTTGTCCGCAGTAACCTCACAAGGGCCGACTGCCTCAACACGCACTGTCTTCGGCCCGTCGGTGTACAGCTTTGCAGCAATACCCTTCAGGTTCAGGACAATTTCGGTAACGTCTTCCTTGACGCCCTCAATGGTGGAGAACTCGTGAACCACGCCGTCGATCTTGACGCTGGTCACGGCGACACCGGGCAGAGAGGAAAGAAGCACACGACGCAGGCTGTTGCCCAGTGTGATGCCAAAGCCACGCTCCAGAGGCTCCGCCACGAATCTGCCGTAGCGGCCGTCCGGGGACAGGCTTGCCGTTTCGATTTTGGGACGTTCAATCTCCATCATATCTATGCCCTCCTTGTCAAACCGATGTTGCCATCGGCCCATTATTAAATTCTTTTAAAAAGAATGCGAAAGGTCGCCATCCAGAAGGAAGGCCTCCCCTTCTTAATGGATTACTTGGAGTACAGCTCGACGATGAGGTGCTCTGCAACTTCGTAGTCGATGTCGCTGCGCTCGGGGAGCTTGGTCACAACACCCTTCAGGGTGCCGGCCTCACGGTTCAGCCAGGAAGGCAGAGCCACAACGGGAGCCTCGGGGCCAACGAGCTTTGCGAACTTAGCAGAAGAGCGGCTGGACTCACGAACTTCGATCACGTCACCGGCCTTGACCTGGTAGGAAGGAATGTTGACCTTCTTGCCATTGACGGTGAAGTGAGCGTGGCTCACCAGCTGACGAGCGTCGCGGCGGGTCTGAGCAAAGCCCAGGCGGAACACGACGTTGTCCAGACGGCACTCCATGATCTGGAGCAGGTTCTCACCGGTCTTGCCGGGGCGAGCCTCAGCACGCAGGTAAGCATTGTGGAACTGCTTCTCCAGAACGCCGTAGATAAACTTGACCTTCTGCTTCTCCTTCAGCTGAGATGCGTACTCAGACTGCTTCTTGCGGACATTGCCGTTGGAGTTGCGGGTGGTATTCTTCTTTGCATAGCCCATGACCGCAGGAGAAATGCCCAGGGCCTTGCAACGCTTTGCGATAGGCTGCGTATTCTTTGCCATAATTCAATTTCCTCCTTCGATCAGACACGACGGCGCTTCGGGGGACGGCAGCCGTTGTGGGGGATGGGAGTCACGTCCTTGATCAGGGTGACTTCCAGGCCGGTAGCCTGCAGCGCACGGATAGCGGACTCACGGCCAGCGCCGGGGCCCTTGACGTAGACTTCAACAGTCTTCATGCCATGCTCGATTGCAACCTTGGCTGCGGTCTCAGCAGCAGACTGGGCTGCGAACGGGGTGCTCTTACGGCTGCCACGGAAGTTCAGGGAGCCAGAGGAGCACCAGGACACTGCATTACCCTGCAGGTCGGTGATGGTAACGACAGTATTGTTGAAGGTAGACTGGATATGAGCCTGACCAGCAGCAATGTTCTTGCGCTCTTTCCGCTTCATGCGGACATTTGCGCCCTTCTTGGCGTTATTTGCACTTGCCATTTCTCAAATCCTCCTTACTTCTTCTTGTTAGCGACAGTGCGCTTGGGACCCTTGCAGGTACGTGCATTGGTCTTGGTGCGCTGGCCGCGGCAGGGCAGATTCTTGCGATGGCGGGTGCCACGGAAGGACTGGATCTCAACCAGGCGCTTGATGTCCAGAGCAACGTTGCGGCGCAGGTCGCCCTCAACGATGATGTTAGCCTGATCGATGTAGTCACGGATCTTAGCCTCTTCTTCCAGAGTCAGGTCCTTGACGCGGGTATCGGGGTTGATGCCAGTTGCTTCCAGGATCTTGTTAGCAGTGGTCTGACCGATACCGTAAACGTAGGTGAGACCCACCTGAACGCGCTTCTCGCGGGGCAGGTCAACGCCGGCAATACGTGCCATAGTAGTATCCTCCAAAATCATCCCATGTCAGTGTCGGGGTCTGCGCCGGGACTCTACGCACTTGACCCCCAGGCGCCCGAATTAGCCCTGGCGCTGCTTATGCTTGGGGTTCTGGCAGATGACCATCACGCGGCCTTTGCGGCGGATGACCTTGCACTTTTCGCAGATGGGTTTCACGGAAGGCTTGACCTTCATGATGTTGAACCTCCTTTTGGTTGATGCCCTGGCACTTATTTGGAGCGCCAGGTGATGCGGCCCTTTGACAAGTCATAGGGCGACATTTCTACGGTAACCTTGTCCCCGGGCAGGATACGGATGAAATTGGTCCGCAGCTTGCCGGAGATGTGCGCTAAGAGGATGTGCCCGCTGGGAGTGAGCTTCCCGGTGTTCTTATCCTCGCTCAACATTTCCACCTTAAAGATGGCGTTGGGCATGGCTTCACGCACGATGCCTTCGATCTCGATAACGTCTTCTTTAGACAAGCTATTTGCCTCCTCATTGGATCTGCTCAGTTTGCCATGAATTGACGGACAGGCGGCGATAACCGCCACATACTTCTTCTCCTGCGGCACAAAATCCGCAAAGTGGGCAGAAAATCCCTGTCCACCGAGAAAGCATCTGGCTGTCACGGCCATTTATAGATTATACACCTTTTGCAATGGATTTGCAAGTGTTTTTTCCGTATTTCCGATAAAAAATTCTCGCATTTTCAAACCGGCCGTTTCCCCGCCCCGGTTTTGCGCTTCTCCACCGGGAAGATGAAAATTTTTCACCAAAACTTGTCAGAATTGCACAAAGGACCTGCTCCGGATGCAAAAAGACCTCCCGTTTCCGGGAGGCCTTGGGGGATGCTGTACCGGTTTGCTTACTTCAGGCAGAAGGTCTCGGGATCAAAATCGGGATCATCCCAGAAGCGGGTCATGATCTCGGTGTGATCCTTCAGGATCGCGTTCGAGTGCTCGAAGTGCGCTGCCAGACCGCCGTCCTTGGTCTTGACCGTCCAGCCGTCCTTGGCCTGGGTGATCTTGCAGTCGTACTGGCAGATCATAGGCTCAATGGCAATGGTCATGCCGGGCACAAGGCGGGGGCCGCGGCCCTGATGGCCGTAGTTGGGCACCTCGGGGTCCTCGTGCAGTTCACGGCCGGTGCCGTGGCCCACGAACTCCCGGACCACGGAGAAACCTGCGTCCTCGCAGTAGCTCTGCACCGCATAGCCGATATCACCGATGCGGTTGCCGGCCTTTGCCTGCTCGATGCCCTTGTACAGAGCCGCCTTGGTCACATCCAGCAGGCGCTGTGCTTCCAGGTCGATCTTACCCACCGCATAGGTGCAGGCGTTGTCGCCATTGAAGCCATCGACCTTTGCACCGGTGTCGATGCTGACGATGTCGCCCGGGCGGATGACGATATCATGCGACGGGATGCCATGGATAATGGTATCATTCAGGCTGATGCAGGCCGTTCCCGGGAAACCGTACAGTCCCTTGAAGTTGGGGGTGCCGCCGTGCTTTACGATGAAATCGTAGATCAGCTTATCCAGTTCCCAGGTGGTCATGCCAGCCTCAATGTGCTGGCCGCCGTACTTCAGGGCAGCTGCGCTCAGGGCATTGGCCCTGCGCATTCCGTCCAGTTCTTTCGCATTCTTGATCTGAATCACGATTATGCCTCCAGTGCCTTCATCACTTCAGCGGTCGTCTCCTCGATGGAGGGGCAGAAGGGGATCACGGCCAGCTTGCCGCGCTCACGGTAGAACGCCACCAGCGGCTCGGTCTGCTCGTGGTAAGCCTTCAGGCGATCCAGAACGGTAGCGGGCTGGTCGTCCTTGCGGATGACGGTCTTGCCGCCGCACAGGTCGCACACACCCTCGACCTTGCTCTTCTTGTTGATGATGTGGTAGCTTGCGCCGCACTTCTCGCAGACGCGGCGGCCGCTCATCCGCTCCACGATGACATCGTCCGCCACAGACAGCTCCAGCACCTTGTCGATGCGGATGCCCATGGTCTCGATGGCCTCGGCCTGAGCGATGGTGCGGGGCACGCCGTCCAGGATGAAGCCGTTGGCGCAGTCGTCCTGTGCCAGGCGTTCCTTCAGGATGCCGATGATGACCTCATCAGGCACCAGAGCGCCAGCGTCCATGAAGCTCTTTGCCTTCAGGCCCATCTCGGTGCCTTCCTTGACAGCAGCGCGCAGGATGTTGCCGGTGCTGATGGAGGGGATGTTCAGCTTTGCGCAGATGATCTCGGCCTGGGTGCCTTTGCCCGCGCCGGGTGCGCCTAACAGAATCAGATTCATAGGTATTCTTCCTTTCTTCTATCAAAGGAGCCTTTTTTGATGTTTGAAGGAACTAACGCCCCTTCAAAGCAAAAAAGCACTGAAAAGTACGAGCATGCTCCCCTTTCCAGTGCTTTCTCACATCAGTGCTTTTTTTAGATCAACCAAGGAAACCCTTGTGGTTGCGCATCGTCATAAAGCTGTCGAGGCTGCGGGTGGTATCAAGTGCCACACCAACCACGATCAGCAAGCTGGTACCGCCCAGCTGGATGCTCATACCGGTCAGGTTGCCCAGAATGATCGGCAGTACAGCCACCGCAGCCAGGAAGATGGCACCCATGAGGGTGATCTTATTCAGGGTGCGGGTCAGGAAATCGCTGGTCGGCTTGCCGGGACGGAAGCCGGGGATCGAGCCGTTGTTGCGGCGCAGATTGTTGGCGATCTCAACGGGGTTGTACTGGATGGCCACATAGAAGTAGTTGAAGGCCAGGATCAGCAGCAGGTAGATCACGATGTAGAGCAGCGACGTGTAGTTGAAGGTATGGAAGAAAGCATACCAGAACGGATGTGCTGCCTGATCGATCTGCAGGAAGCTGCCGATGGTGCCGGGGATCGAAACCATCGCGGAAGCGAAGATGATGGGCATCACGCCGCTCATGTTCAGCTTCAGGGGCAGGTAGCTGTTCTGCCCGCCCATCTGCTTGCGGCCCACCACACGCTTGGCATACTGGATGGTGATGCGGCGCTCAGCGTTGGTCATAACAACGATGAACACGATCACCACCAGTGCCAGAACCAGCAGCAGGGGCAGCAGGATATAGAACCGGGTCTCGCCTGCAGCGGCGCGGGTCAGCAGACCCGTGACGGTGGTGTAGACGCTAGACCAGTTGGAAACGATCGAGGAGAAGATCAACAGAGAGATACCGTTGCCGATACCCTTGTCGTCGATCTGCTCACCACACCAGGTGATCAGCTGCGCACCTGCGGTAAAGGTGGCAATGATGACAACGGCGGTAAAGATACCGGCCGCGCCGCTGGTGTACTTCAGTGCGCCCATATTGCGGATCACGAAGTAGTAGCCGAGGCTCATCACCAGAGCGATGACACCGCCGACATACCGGGTGATCTGCTGCATCTTCTGCTGGCCGTCAGCTTCCTTCGCCATGTTTTCCAGGGCGGGGATCGCAACGGTGAGCAGCTGCACAATGATGGAAGCGTTGATATAAGGCGTCACACCTAACGCGAAGAGTGTGCACCGAGACAGGGCACCACCGCTCATCATATCGAGATACGAGAGCATATTGCCGTTGGAGAACATCTGGTTCAGTGCAGAACCGGTGATGAACGGAACGGGGATGGCGCTGCCCAGACGATACACCACGAGGATCGCCAGCGTGAACAGGAGACGATTTTTAAGCTCGGGAATCTTCCATGCGTTACGGAATGTCTGGAACACCTTACATCACCTCAGCCTTTCCGCCTGCCTTCTCGATTTTCTCTTTGGCAGAAGCGGAATAGGCTGCGGCCTTGACGGTCAGAGCCTTGGTCAGCTCGCCGTTGCCCAGGACCTTAACACCGTCCAGAGTCTTCTTGACCAGACCCTTTGCCTTCAGAGCCTCGGTGTCAACGACATCGCCAGCATTGAAAGCTGCTTCCAGGTCAGCCACGTTAACAATGGCGTACTGGGTAGCAAAGATGTTGTTAAAGCCAACCTTCGGCAGGCGGCGTGCCAGAGGCATCTGGCCGCCCTCGAAACCAGCGTGCTTCACGCCGGAACGGGCCTTCTGGCCCTTGCTGCCGAAACCGGCAGTCTTGCCATTGCCGGAGCCAATGCCGCGGCCCTTGCGGGTCACAGCCTTGTTTGCACCGGGAATAGCGTGCAGTTCATGAAGTTTCATTATGCGTATACCCCCTGCTATTAGGCTTCGGTGACGCTGAGCATAAAGCCGATCTTTGCGATCTTGCCCTGCGTAGCGGCATTGTCAGGCTGAACGGTAACGTCGCCCGGCTTCTTCAGGCCCAGGGCCTCAGCGGTAGCGATCTGCTTAGCGCCGCGGCCGATCAGGCTCTTCTTCAGCTCGATCTTGAGCATCTTATCTGCCATGGTTTGTTACCTCCTTAACCCAGAATCTCACTCACGGTCTTGCCGCGCTTCTCAGCGACGGACTCCGCGCTGACCAGGCCGCACAGACCTGCGAAGGTAGCAGAAACAACGTTGATGGGGTTGTTGGAACGCATAGACTTCGCACGGACGTCCTTGATGCCAGCAGCCTCAATGACGGCACGCACAGGGCCGCCGGCGATCATGCCGGTACCGGGTGCAGCCGGCTTGAGCAGAACGGCACCTGCGCCGTACTTGCCGACGATCTCGTGGGGGATGGTGGTGCCCTTCAGGGCAACCTTGTGCATGTTCTTCTTTGCAGCAGCCTCGCCCTTGCGGATTGCCTCAGGCACTTCGCCAGACTTGCCGATGCCATAACCGATGGTGCCCTTGCCGTCGCCCACGACAACCAGAGCGGCAAACTTCATGATGCGGCCGCCCTTGACAGTCTTGGAAACGCGGTTGATGGAGACAACCTTGGTGATCATGCCGTCGTCTTCACGGTTTCTCATAGCCATAATGTGTTTCCTCCTCTCATTACAGCTTCAGGCCGCCCTCACGGGCGCCATCAGCCAGGGCCTTAACACGGCCATGATAAACGTAGCCACCACGGTCGAACACGACCTCGGTGATGCCCTTTTCCAGAGCCTTTGCTGCGACCTTCTTACCGATCTCAGCTGCGGCCTCGACGTTGCCGCCGAAACCATTGAAGTCCTTGTCCATAGTGGATGCAGACACCAGGGTCACGCCCTGCTCATCATCGATGATCTGAGCGTAAATGTGCTTGGCGGAGCGGAAAACATCCAGACGGGGACGTGCTGCGGTGCCGCTGATCTTGTTGCGAACGCGGCGATGACGACGAAGACGAGCTTCGTTCTTGTCGATCTGCTTAACCATTGTCTTTCACTCCTTACCTTATTTCTTGCCCTTGCCGGCCTTGCCTTCTTTGTGCTTGACAACCTCGCCTGCGTAGCGGATGCCCTTGCCCTTGTAGGGTTCGGGCGGCTTCTTGGCGCGGATCTCGGCGGCGTACTGGCCCACCTTCTGCTTGTCAATACCAGTGACAGAGAAGTGGTTGGGGTCCTGCCACACGATGGTGCAGTCCTCGGTATCGGGGACGTTCACCTGGTGGGAGAAGCCCAGGTTCATAACAAGGTTGGAGCCCTGCTTCTGGCAGCGCAGGCCAACGCCCACGATCTCCAGCTTCTTCTCGTAGCCGTTCACAACACCGTTGACCATGTTAGCGATGTTGGTACGGGTCAGGCCGTGCAGGCTGCGGGCCTTGGGATCGTCATTGGGGCGAGTAACCAGAACTTCATTGCCCTCGACCTTAACGGTCATCAGGGGGTGGAAGTTGGAATTCAGGCTGCCCTTGGGGCCCTTGACAGCGACAGTGTGTGCTGCTTCATCAACAGTAACAGTGACGCCGGCAGGAATGACGATGGGTTTTCTTCCAATTCTCGACATTGTCTTTTACCCCTTTCTTACCACACAAAGGCCAGGACCTCGCCGCCAACGTGCGCAGCACGAGCAGCCTTATCGGTCATGATGCCCTTAGAGGTGGAAATGATTGCGGTGCCCAGGCCCTTCATGACCTTCGGCATATCCTCGCAGTTGGTGTAGATGCGCAGGCCGGGCTTGGACACGCGGCGCAGGCCAGAGATAACGGGCTCGCCGTTAGCCTGGTACTTCAGGGTGACAACGATGGTGCCCTGAACGGTGTCGTTCTTCACCTGCATGCCCTTGATGTAGCCCTCGTCAACCAGAATCTGGCAGATAGCCTTCTTCATGTTGGAAGCGGGGATCTCCACAGAAGGGTGTTTGGCAGTGCTAGCGTTGCGGATGCGAGTCAGCAGGTCCGCGATAGGATCAGTAATCTGCATGTGCCACTAACCTCCTTAGATTAGCTCTCATTTGTTTTATAATGATACCGCCCCGAAACATGCTTGCCCCGGGGCGGATATCCGACATTCTATCCAGCCCTCTGGCTTGATTACCAGGAAGCCTTCTTCACGCCCGGGATCTCGCCCTTGTAGGCCAGCTCACGGAAGCACACACGGCACACGCCGTACTTGCGCAGCACGGAGTGGGGGCGGCCGCAGATGCGGCAGCGGGTGTATGCACGGGTAGAGAACTTAGCAGGACGAGACTGCTTCAGCTTCATAGACAGTTTAGCCATTGTATCAATCTCCTCCTTAGTTATTCTCGGTAGCGAACGGAGCACCCAGAGCCTTCAGCAGCTCCTTGCCCTCTTCGTCGGTCTTAGCGGTGGTAACAAAGCAGACATCCATGCCGCGGACTGCATCGACCTTATCAAAGTCGATCTCGGGGAAGATGATCTGCTCCTTGATGCCGCATGCAAAGTTGCCGCGGCCGTCAAAGCCGTTGCCGTTGATGCCGCGGAAGTCGCGGACACGGGGCAGAGCGACGTTGAAGAAACGATCGACAAACTCGTACATACGCTCACCACGCAGGGTGACCTTGCAGCCGATGGGAGTGCCCTGGCGCAGCTTGAAGTTAGCAACGCTCTTCTTGGCACGGCAGACGACTGCCTTCTGGCCAGTGATCTGGCCCAGATCCTTCATAACAGCTTCCAGGATCTTCTCGTTGTCCTTGGCTTCGCCGCAGGCAACGTTGATGACGACCTTGTCCAGCTTGGGGATCTGCATAACGCTCTTGTAACCGAACTTAGAGTTCAGAGCAGGAGCAATTTCATTGACATACTGTTCTTTCAAACGAGCCATTGTTCCTTACTCCTTTCCTTACAGCTCAGCGCCGCACTTCTTGCAGACGCGGACCATCTTACCGTCCTTCTCGACGTGGCCCACGCGCACGGCCTTGCCGCACTTGGGGCAGATGGGCATGACCTTGGATGCGTACATAGCACCCTCAGCCTTCACGATGCCGCCCTGCTCGCCCTGACGACGAGGCTTGACGTGCTTGGTAACCATGTTCTGGCCCTCAACGATGACCTTGTTCTCAGAGGGGCTGACCTGCAGGACCTTACCAGTGTGGCCCTTGTCCTTGCCGCTGATGATCATAACGTTGTCGCCGGTTTTAACATGAAGATTATTCATTTTTAAAACCTCCTTACAGCGATTCCGGAGCCAGGCTCAGGATCTTGGTGTAGCCGGCATCACGCAGCTCGCGAGCAACAGGTCCAAAGATACGGGTACCCTTGGGGTTCTTGTCGGCCATAACGATAACGGCGGCGTTCTCATCAAAACGGATGTAGGAACCGTCGTCGCGGCGCACGCCATGCTTGCTGCGCACGATGACAGCCTTGACGACGTCGCCCTTCTTAACGGAGCCGCCGGGGGCTGCCTTCTTGACAGAGCAGACCACGACGTCACCAATGTTTGCGTATCTCTTGCGGGTGCCGCCCAGCACACGGAAGCACATCAGCTCCTTGGCACCGGTGTTGTCGGCAACTTTGAGATAAGTTTGCATCTGAACCATTTCAGATATCTCCTTTCAAACTGTTCAAAGCAGCGGGCAAAGATTACTTTGCCTTCTCAACGATACGGACCAGGCGCCAGCGCACATCCTTGCTCAGGGGGCGGCACTCCATGATCTCAACACGGTCACCGATACCGCACTCGTTCTGCTCGTCACGAGCCTTGAACTTCACGGTACGCTTCAGGATCTTCTTGTACAGGGGGTGCTGCACGCTATCCTTAACGGCAACCACGATGGTCTTATCCATCTTGTCGGACACGACAACGCCGACGCGGGTCTTTCTCAGATTACGTTCTTCCATCGTTTAACCTCCTTACTGCTTCTCAGCCAGAACGGTCATCACGCGGGCGATGTCCTTCTTGACTGCGTCGATGCGGCCGGGGTTCTCCAGCTGGTTGATGGCATGCTGGAAGCGCAGGTTAAACAGCTCAGCCTTCAGGTCGACCAGCTTGCTGGTCAGCTCTGCGGTCTGCATTTCGCGGAGTTCATTAGCCTTCATTGGTGCCATCCTCCTTCACGGAGTCCTCACGGACTGCAAATTTGCACTTGATGGGCAGCTTGTGCATAGCCAGGCGCAGAGCCTCGCGAGCAGTTGCCTCATCGACATCTGCCAGCTCGAACAGAACGCGGCCGGGCTTAACGACAGCAACCCAGTACTCGGGAGAGCCTTTACCGGAACCCATGCGGGTCTCAGCGGGCTTCTCAGTAACGGGCTTATCGGGGAAGATCTTGATCCACACCTTGCCGCCACGCTTGATGTAACGAGTCATGGCAACACGAGCAGCCTCGATCTGGGTGGAAGAGATCCATGCCGGCTCCAGAGCAACAAGGCCGTACTGGCCCTGGCACACCACGTTGCCGCGGGTAGCCTTGCCGGTCATGCGGCCGCGCTGAACGCGGCGGTACTTAACACGCTTAGGCAGTAACATTACTTGTTGCCTCCTTCCTTCTTCTGAGCGGTCTTAGCGCTCTTCAGGACCTCGCCCTTGTAGACCCACACCTTAACGCCGATGCGGCCGTAGGTGGTAGCAGCCTCAGCGAAGCCGTAGTCAATGTCGGCACGCAGGGTCTGCAGGGGGATGGTGCCCTCGTGATAGCTCTCAGTACGAGCGATATCAGCGCCGCCCAGACGGCCGGAGCACATAGCCTTGATGCCCTTAGCGGGAACGGTGGAACGATCGCGAGGGCTCATAGCATTGCGCATGCACTGCTTCATGGCACGGCGGAAGGTCACACGGTTCTCCAGCTGACGAGCGATGTCCTCAGCAACCAGCTGTGCGTTGGTGGAAGCGCTCTTGACCTCGATGACATTGACGATCACAGTCTTGCCATACTCCTTGGTCAGCTTGTTCTGCAGAGCAACGCGCTCCTCACCGCCCTTGCCGATGACCATGCCCGGCTTAGCGCAGTAGATGTTAACAGTCACGCGAGGAGCGGAAGTGGAAGGATCCACAGTACGCTCGATCTCGATCTTGGGGACACCAGCGTCCTTCAGCTGAGCCTTCAGCTCAGTGCGGATCTTGTGATCCTCGACGAGGTTATCGCTGAAATCCTTCTTGGAGGCAAACCAGCGGCTGTCCCAGTCTTTAATAACGCCGACACGAATGCCGTGCGGATTTACTTTCTGGCCCATTGTTTTCCCTCCTTACTCTTTCTCTTTCAGAACAACGGTCATGTGGCTGGTGCGCTTCAGGATGCGGTAGCCGCGGCCCTGTGCACGAGGCATCATGCGCTTCAGCGTGGGGCCGGGGCACACGTAGCACTCAGCAACGTACAGATTGTTCTTGTCCATATTGAAGTTGTTTTCCGCATTAGCGGCTGCAGACTTCACCAGCTTCAGAAGGGGCTCACAAGCGGCCTTCGGGGTGTACTGCAGGATTGCCAGCGCTTCGTCCAGGGGCTTGTTACGGATCAGGTCCATAACGATAGACACCTTACGGGGACTAATGCGGGCATAACGAAGAATTGCCCGAGCTTCCATGTTGTGTTCCTCCCTCTATTATTTAGAATTACCGGTGTGGCCCTTGAAGGTACGGGTGGGAACGAACTCACCCAGCTTGTGGCCAACCATGTCCTCAGTCACATACACAGGCACATGCTTGCGGCCGTCGTGAACGGCAAAGGTGTGACCAACGAATTCGGGGAAGATCGTGGAGGCGCGGCTCCAGGTCTTGATGACCTGCTTCTTGCCGGAAGCGTTCATTGCTTCAACGTGCTTCAGAAGAGCAGCCTGGACGAAAGGTCCTTTTTTAATGCTTCTACCCATTGTCTTAAACTCCTCTCTTACTTACCTGCACGCTTCACGATGAGCTTATCGGAGCGCTTATGATGCTTGCGAGTCTTGAGACCCAGAGCGGGCTTGCCCCAGGGAGTCATAGGACCGGAGTGACCAACAGGTGCGCGGCCCTCGCCACCGCCGTGGGGGTGGTCGCAGGGGTTCATAACGGTACCACGGCTGCCGGGACGAACGCCCATGTGGCGCTTACGGCCGGCCTTGCCCAGGTTGACGTTCTCGTGGTCGATGTTGGAAACCTGGCCCACAACTGCGGTGCAGTTCACGGGCACGTTGCGCATCTCACCGGAGGGCAGACGAACCAGAGCGTAGCCATTCTCCTTAGCCATCAGCTGAGCCATGTTGCCAGCGGAACGAACCAGCTGAGCGCCGCGGCCGGGATACAGCTCGATGTTGTGGATGATGGTACCAACGGGGATGTTCTCGAAGGGCAGGCAGTTGCCGGGCTTGATGTCGGCAGACTTGCTGCTGATGACCACATCGCCCACCTTCAGGCCATCGGGAGCAATGATGTAGCTCTTAACGCCATCGGTGTACTCGACCAGAGCGATGAATGCGCTGCGGTTCGGATCATACTCGAGAGTCTTGACGGTAGCGGGGATATCGGTCTTCTGACGCTTGAAGTCGATGACACGATACTTGGTGCGGTTGCCGCCGCCCTGGTGGCGGACGGTGATACGACCGGTGTTGTTGCGGCCGCTGTGCTTCTTCATGGGCTCCAGCAGGCTGCGCTCGGGAGCGACCTTGCTCAGGACGCTGTAATCCGTGACGGTCATGCCGCGGCGGCCCGGAGTAGTGGGGCCATACTTCTTGATAGCCATTGTGCTATTCTCCTTTGTTTATCTTATGAATTATTATCGGGGTCATATCCCCATAGAGGAACCCTCGGCGGGTTCGGTTTAGACCATGCTGTTGAAGAACTCGATTTCCTTGGAGTCCTTGGTCAGGGTCACGATTGCCTTCTTGGAAGCGGCAGTGTAACCAGCATGCATGCCCTGGCGGCGGAAGCGGCCACGCACGGAAATGGTGTTGACCTTAGCGACCTTAGCGCCGGGGAACAGGGTCTCGACAGCCTGAGCGATCTCGACCTTGGTGGCATCAGTAGCAACCTTGAAGGTGTACTTCTTATCAGCGATGCCAGCCATGGAGTTCTCGGTAATGACCGGCTTCAGGATGATATCATGTGCGGTTTTCATTAGCCAAGCACCTCCTCGAGCTTCTTCGCTGCGTCGACGCTGATGATCAGCTTGTCGGCGTTCAGCACATCGTAGGTGTTCACGCTGCCTGCAAAGGTGGTCTTGACACCGGCAATGTTGCCAGCGCTCTTGACGAACTTTGCATCGACGGTCTCGTTGACCAGCAGGTTCTTCTTGCCAGCGCCAACAGCGTTCAGCATTGCAACCACAGCCTTGGTCTTGTACTCGTCGCAGGTGAACTTATCAACAACGACCATGTTGCCATTGGCAGCCTTGTCAGACAGAACGCTCAGCAGAGCCAGGCGCTTGACCTTGTTGTTGATGTGGTAGTTGTAGCTGCGGGGCTTGGGGCCCAGAGCAACGCCGCCGTGAGTCCACTGGGGAGCACGGATGGAGCCCTGACGAGCGTGGCCGGTGCCCTTCTGACGCCAGGGCTTCTTGCCGCCGCCGGAAACTTCCATGCGGATCTTGGTGTTCTGGGTGCCCTGACGCTGGTTGGCCAGGAAGTTCACCACAGCAATGTGGACAGCCTTCTCGTTCGGGGTGATACCGAACACGGCGTCGGAAAGCTCGATCTCGCTAACGTGCTGACCGTTCATATCGACTACATTAAACTTTGCCATTGTAGCTTTCCTCCTTACGCCTTCACGCTGTTGGCCAGAGTGACGATGGTGCCCTTGGAGCCGGGAACCGCACCCTTGACAGCGATCAGATTGTTCTCGGTGTCAACCTTGACAACGGTCAGGTTCTGCACGGTGACCCGCACAAAGCCCATGTGACCGGGCAGGCGCTTGCCGGGGAACACACGAGAGGGGTTGGAAATAGCGCCCATAGAACCTGCATGACGAGCAACAGGGCCGGTGCCGTGGCTCTCACGCAGACGGTGCTGGCCAAAGCGCTTGATAACGCCCTGGTAGCCCTTGCCCTTGGAAACGCCTGCAACGTCAACCTTGTCGCCTGCTGCGAAGACATCAGCCTTCAGCACGTCGCCAACGTTCATTGCGGAAACATCTTCCAGACGGAACTCGCGCAGGGTCTTCTTGGGGGCAACGTTTGCCTTCTTGAAGTGACCTGCAGCTGCCTTGTTGACCTTCTTGGCGGAAACCTCGCCGAAGCCCAGCTGGACAGCCTGGTAACCATCGCTCTCGACGGTCTTCTTCTGCACCACGGTGCAGGGACCAGCCTCGATGACAGTTACGGGAATAACCTTGCCGTTCTCATCGAACAGCTGGGTCATACCGACTTTCTTGCCGATAATGCCTTTAACCATTTTCTTTTCCTCCTGTAAAGGTTATTGGTTGGCGGCGCACGTCACCGCCAACATGACCCCTCGGGAAACGAGGAGCATCGCTTGGATCAGCTGTTACAGCTTGATCTCGATGTCCACGCCAGCGGGGAGCTGGAGGCTCATCAGAGCCTCGACCGTCTTGTTGGACGGCTTCAGAATGTCGATCAGACGCTTATGAGTGCGGCTCTCGAACTGCTCGCGGCTATCCTTGTACTTGTGGGTAGCGCGCAGAACGGTAACGATCTCACGATCGGTGGGCAGGGGGATGGGGCCGGACACGCGGGCACCAGTGTGCTTTGCGGTCTCCACGATCTTCTCTGCTGCGGCATCGATCAGCTGAGCATCATAGCTCTGCAGACGGATTCTGATTTTCTCTTTGACTGCCATTGCTTACGCCTCCTGAAAAAATTGATTTTGCCCTAGGCGAGCCGATAAATTGCTCTACACAGTTCCGGGTGTTCCTCGATTTGGCACTAGAAAAACCGGTGAACCGCTTGGCAGTTCTCCCGGAGATATATTAGCAAATCAAATCTGAACATTGGTTCCGCCCGTTTCGCAGGTCACCCCGCCGAGGGAACGTATTCCATCGCTGTCAGTAATTTTTTCGCCCGGTTCTAAGATCGGACATACTCCGCGGAAATAACCCATCACGACTATTGCCGGATGACAACCTCCCGCATCTACGCATATCGCTGGCCTGCACGACTTGTATCGCACAAGCCCTTTGCAGCCGAGAGATATTTTATCACATCTGCGTGCATTTGGCAAGTGTTTTTTCAAAAAAATCGTATTTTTCTTTTTTATTTTCTCCGCACGGTCTTTTGGCGCATTTTTTGTGCATTTTGCATACCGCGTTCCACGTTTTTGCGTGGAAAACTCCCCCGCCTCTCAGGATGCACCGGAATAGGGTGCTTTATACAAAAAGACCCTCTCCGTCAGGGCCCGCAGGCTTTGACAAAGAGGGTAGATCTTTACTTTTTCTGTTTCAGCTGTTCTTCCAGCCCATCCCGGGGAGTGATGTAGACGGTGGTGTACACCTCATACAGAACCATGCCGGGTTTTGCACCGTTGGCTTTCCAGATGTTCTTCACCTCGGTGGTGTCCACGGCCACCTTGGCACCGGTCCCGGCCTTGTAGGCGCTGGAATAGATCACGGCCAGCTCGGCGGCCTCCTGCCGGGTGGTGTCCGGGATATCCTCGCCCCGGCTCATCACGACCACATGGCTGCCGGGAGCCTTCTGGACGTGGAACCAGAGGTCCTTGCCCCGGGCGGTGTGGAGGGTCAGCTTGTCGTTCTGGGCGTTGTTGCGGCCCACAAGAATTTCAAAGCCGTCGCTGGAGGTAAAGCGCAGGAAGTCGGCAGGCTTCTGGCGCTTGTCGCGCTGCTTGTAGTATTTCAGGTAGCCCTGACTCTTGAGCTCTGCCCGGATCTCGTTCAGTGCCGCCTCACCGGCGGCGGTCTCCACTTCGTAGAGCACCGTTTCCAGATAAGCGATCTCCTTTTCGCCCTCTGCCAGCAGGTCTACCAGCATCCGGGCGGCGGTCTGCTTCTTCTTGTAGTTCTTGAAGAAGTTCTGGGCGTTCTGGCTGGGGCTGAACCGCAGGTCCAGCGGGATGGTCACTTCCTTGCCCTCATCGTACCAGTTGGGCACGGTGATGCTCTTCATTCCCTTCTGGGCCATGTAGAGGTTGGCCGAGAGCAGCTCCCCGTAGAGCCGCAGCTTCTCGCTCTTGCCGCTGGCGGCCAGCTCCTCCTGCCGTGCGGCCTGCTTGCGAACCGCACGCTCGTACATATTGTGCACGGCCTTGTGCAGCTCCTTGCTCTTGGTGCGCAGGCGCTCGGCGCGGTCCTTCTCGGCATAGTAGCCCTCGAGCAGGGCGTTGAAGGACGGCCACTCTTTTATAATATAGGTATCGCCGTACTGCAGGGGCCGGAAGAAGGTGAACTCCACCGGCTTGCCGTCCGGGGCTGTCACGCTGCAGGGACAGCCGCCGTTGTGGTGGAGCTCCTTCAGCTCATCAATGGCGGCCATCAGCTTCCGCTTCTGCGCATCGTCCAGCTCGTTGGCCAGCAGGTGTTCCCCGTCGAAGGCGCGCCAGGCGGCTTCCCGGCAGACCACCGGGCCGACACCGGCCACGGTCTTATTCAGAGCATCGGCCACAGGCAGGTCCCGCTCACAGGCCGCCGCCACGATAGACGCGGCGCTCACCTGCAAAAAGTCAGGGCGGACCGGTTTGGGCGGGATGGTATAGGGCAGGCCCGGCAGCAGCTGCCGGACATCGCTGTCCTCAAAATCCACCCGCTTGAGGGCATCAATGATCTTGCCGTTCTGCACCAGCACCAGATTGGAGTAGCGGCCCATCAGCTCAGCGCAGAGGATATTCTGCACCAGATCCCCCATCTCGTTGGTGCACTGGAAGGTAAAGTACACGATGCGGTCACCCGGCTCCATCCGCACATCCAGCAGCTTGCCGCCGGTCAGATGCTTACGCATCAGCATACAGAAGGAGGGCGGTGTCTCGGGGTTCTCGAAGCTCTCTTCGGTCAGGCAGACCCGGGCCGAGCCGCTGCGGGCCGAGAGCAGCAGCGCATAGGTCTCTGTGCGGGTGCGCAGGGTCAGCACCAGTTCATCGCGGGTGGGTTCAAATATTTTTGCGATCTTCGCATCGGTCAGGGTCTGTTTCAGCTCCCCAGCCGTCAGCGCCAGCGTCGCGGCATCAAGTGCCATCTTATAATCACCTGTTTCTCTGATAGAATCTCTTATTCGTTTACGCAAAACGCTCCGGTTTTGCCAAGGGCTCCCCTACTAGGCAACGACGACGACCGCCGCCAGTGGCGGATGAAGGGAGGAGTTGTTGGGGCCGCGGCCAGCAGGACACGAGTGCAATCCTTTGCACGAAGTGGATGCTGGGAGCCGCAACCCGTATGCTGGCGCAAAGCGCCTGAGAGGTTTAATCCGTCTCCTTTATATATAAGTAAACGGATCTCTGTTCTCTCCGCTCACCCGCACCTCCAGCTCCGGGAACGCAGTGCGCAGACGGTCAGCGATGGCGGCACACACCGGGAACTCGGTGGCGTAGTGCCCCGCCGCCACCAGCGACAGCCCCAGACGCACGGCATCTATGGCCGCGTGGTGGTTGGCCTCGCCGGTCAGCAGACAGTCCGCCCCCACGGCAAGGGCATCCTCGAACATGCTGCCGCCCGCGCCGCTGATGACCGCCAGCCGCTTTACGGCCCTGCCGGTATCTGCAAACTTGACCTGCACCGCAGGGCCGCTCCGGGGCCGGTTGCACCGCCCGCCCAGCACAGCCTGCGCCTTGCGGGCCAGCTCCGGCACCGTGATGGGGTCAACCTCACCCACCCGGCCGCAGCCATCAGCAAACACTTCCCAGTCCCGCATCCCGAAGATGCCCGCCAGCACCTCGTTCACGCCGCCCTCGGCGGCATCCAGATTGGTGTGCATACAGATGGCAGAGATGCCCTTTTGCACCAGCTGGAACGATACATCTCGGGGGGTCAGCTTTTTCAGCGGGCTGAAGATGACCGGGTGGTGGGACACGATAAGCTCGCAGCCCCCGGCCGCAGCTTCCTCCACCACCTCGGGGGTGATGTCCAGCGTTACCAGCACCCGGGACACCTCACGGCCGCAGTCCACCAGCAGGCCGGGGTTATCCCAGCTCTCTGCCAGTTCCAGCGGCGCATAGCGCTGCATCTCAGCGTAAATATCATTGGTTGTAGCCATAAAGCTGTACCTCCGATTTCAGCAGCCTCACCCTCTCCGTCATTGCTGCGCAATGCCACCTCTCCCGAAGGGCGAGGTTTTGACAATCCCCACAAAGTTTCCGGTTTTGCCAAGGGCTCCCCCTTTGGGGGAGCTGGCGAGCGTCAGCGAGTCTGAGAGGGCGAGCCATCTAACAATTTATCGATCTCCTCTGCCAGCTCCGTCCCATCCGGCACGCCCAGCCGGAAACGGGGGAGCTTGGCCTTCTGCCAGGCGGCATATCCTGCACCCTCGGGCCATTCGGCTGTTCTGCCGAACAGGCACTCGGTAAAGGTGGGGGTGTGCACCCCGCCGGTGTACTCGGCAGCCATCACGGCGTACCAGCGGCCCGCCGCCTGCACGGGGCGGTCTGCCGCCAGCGCAAAGCCGTGTTCCCACAGCCAGCGGCGCAGCTCGCTGTGGCGGGTGGCCGGCACCATCACCAGCCGGGGCCCGCCGACCTGCGACACCCACGGGGCCTGTTCGATGATCTCCCAGGTGGTCTGTGCCGAAACGCCCGCCAGCACAATGGTCCCCACCTCGCCCGCAGACAACACAGAAAGACCGTCGCCGAGCCGAAGCTCAACGCGGTCTTTGCATCCTGCATGTTCCAGCGTCTGTTCTGCCTTTGCCAGCGGGCCGGGGCGCAGATCGGCCCCGATGACCCGGGGGTATTTTCCCGAGGCCGCCAGCACCGCTGTCAGCTTGCCGTGGTCACAGCCGATGTCAGCCACCGGCTTGCCCGGCAGCACCAGCTCGGCGGCGGCGGTCAGACGCGCATCCAGTGTGGGGAGCACTCAGGCCTTCTTGGAAGCCAGATGGGCGTTCAGCTTCTCCAGCAGCTCGTCGCAGTCCACACCGTGGACCTCACAGGCCTCGGCAATGGTCTCGCCGCGGGAAGCGGGGCAGCCCAGGCAGTGCATACCGATCTCCATAAAATAGGGAGCGGTGGTCTGATCCATATCCAGAATATCGCCAATGATGGTCTCGCGGGTCACCTGCATTGTCTTGTTCTCCTCGTTCTTCTTGAGCATATTAAAAATATCAAACATGATGGGATTTCCTTTCTGTTGTGGGTGTTTTCGTGGTCAGGCAGACCATTCATATATACTATACCCTATTACTAGGTATTTTTGCAAGACTTCTTACAAATTTTAAGCCTCATCTTTGTACAACCTCTCAGTCGAGCTTACGCTCGCCAGCTCCCCTGGTAGGGGAGCCTCTGGCGAAACCGGAAACTTTGCGTGGAATGCCAAGGCCTCCCCTCGTTAGGGGAGGTGGCATTGCGAAGCAATGACGGAGAGGTTTTGCGTCCTCTTTCCACACAAAAAGCCCCCGCCATCTTGCGACAGCGGGGGCCAAGCTTCAGATTTTAAAATCAGCGCTTAGTTCTGCTTCATACGAGCGAAGCAGTCGGAGCAGTAGACCGGACGGTCCTCACGGGGCTGGAAGGGAACCTTGCAAGCCTTGCCGCAAGCTGCGCAGACAGCATCGAACATCTGGCGCTCACCGCTGTTGCTGCGTGCGCCGCCGTTCTTGCGAGCGTCACGGCAGGGCTTGCAGCGCTGGGGCTGGTTCTCAAAGCCGCGAGATGCGTAGAACTCCTGCTCACCAGCAGTCCAAACAAACTCCTTGCCGCAGTCTTTGCAAACTAAAGTCTTGTCTTCGAACATAGTAGTATCTCCTCTTTGTTTAGTTCTTGCCCGCGGAAGGATTGTAACCATACCTTTGGTTTTTAGGGACCATCGCGCTGATCGTAAGCTACCAGGGGCTTGAATGATAGAACATCCTCTGGTTGAGGACTTCTCTATTGTACCGTTCTTTTTTTGATTTGTCAACCAAAAAACAAACCTTCGGCTTCATTTTTGTGCATTCGGCCCAATTAGACAGGGTTTGCGCCCCGGAAAACAGCAAAAGGGAACGCGCCCCCAGTCAGAAGCGCGTCCCCCTTTTTTATTGCATTGTAAAAACCGCGTAAAATACAAACGGCTTACTTCTCGACAACTTCCTTGGTGTCGCGGGCGATCATCAGCTCCTCATCGGTAGCAATGACCAGCGTGCGGACCTTTGCGCCCCAGGCAGTGATCTCACAGACATCGCCCTGGATGTGCTTGTTCTTGTCGGTATCGATGCGGATCCCCAGCCAATCCATGTGGTGGCAGATCTTTGCACGGGCAGCAGCATCATGCTCGCCGATGCCGCCGGTAAAGACGATGGCATCCACGCCGCCCATGGCGGCAATGTAGCTGCCGATGGTCTTCTTGATCTGGTAGTTCAGCATGTCAGAAGCCAGCTGTGCGCGCTTGTTGCCTGCAGCAGCTGCCTCCTCCACATCACGCTTGTCGCTGGAGACACCGGAGATGCCCAGCAGGCCGGACTTCTTGTTCAGGATCTCGTCCAGCTCGTGGCCGGTGATGTTCAGGGTGTACTTCAGGTAGTTGACCACAGAGGGGTCCAGGTCACCGCAGCGGGTGCCCATCATCAGGCCGGCCAGCGGGGTCATGCCCATGGAGGTATCCACGACCTTGCCCTGGTCCACAGCAGCAATGGAAGAACCGTTGCCCAGGTGGCAGGTGATCAGCTTCAGGCGCTCAATGGGCTCCTCCAGGTACTCAGCAGCCTTGTGTGCAACATACTTGTGGCTGGTGCCGTGGAAGCCGTAACGGCGGACACCGTACTTCTCATAGTACTCGTAGGGGATGGCGTACATATAAGCCTTCGGGGGCATGGTGCTGTGGAAAGCGGTATCGAACACAGCGACCATGGGAATGTTGCCGAACACCTTGCGTGCAGCCTCAATGCCCAGAATGCCTGCGGGGTTGTGCAGGGGGGCCAGGGGGCTCAGCTCCCGGAGGGTATTGATGACTTCATCGGTGATCAGGCAGCTGGCCTTGAACTTCTCGCCGCCGTGGACAACGCGGTGGCCGATGGCGTTGATCTCGCTGACATCGTCGATGCACTTGCCCTCGCCGGTGGTCATCTTCTTCACGACCTCAGCAAAAGCCTCGGTGTGGGTGGGGAAGATTGCCGGGGTGGTGGCCTTGTGGCCGTTGGCCTCGTGGGTGATCATGCTGCTTTCCATGCCAATGCGCTCGCACAGGCCCTTGCACAGCACCTTCTCGCCGTCCATATCGATCAGCTGATACTTCAGGGAAGAAGAGCCGCAGTTAATAACCAGAACTTTCATCTTCTTGTGCCTCCATATTCTTTTCGGTTCGCAGATGCGGACAGAATTTTACAGATTCCTAGAAATATTATATAATAGGTTCCAAGGGTTTTCAAGCCGCAACCGGGCAAAGGGTTCCACAAAGTATCCATGCTTTTTTGTACACCCTGCCCACAAATGGAAAGAGACACAGGTTATTTCTGTATGAACGATATAAATTTCACAATGTACAAGCTCGCCGGGATCATTGCCGAATACGATCCCTTCCACAACGGCCACGCCTGGCAGCTGCAGCAGGCAAAGGCACTGGGTGCTCAGCGGGTGGCGGTGGCCATGAGCTGCGGGCTGACCCAGCGGGGCGCGCTGCCCCTGCTGCCCGAAAGCGTGCGGGTGCAGGCTGCGCTGACCTGCGGGGCCGACCTCGTGTTCGCCCTGCCCGCCCCTTATGCCTGTTCCGGGGCGGAATGCTTTGCCCGGGCCGGGGTGCAGCTGCTGGCCGCCGCCGGGTGCGACGCTCTGGTGTTCGGAGCCGAGACCCCGGATGCGGCGCTTCTGATGGAAGCCGCCCGGGTGCTCTCCGGTGCGGAATACCGCAACGCCCTCAAGGCCCGGCTTGCTGCCGAGGCCCGCAGCTTTGCGGCAGCCCGGCAGGCAGCGGTGGAAGCAGTCTGCCCGGGCACCGGCCTTGCCGCCCTGCTGGACAAGCCCAACAACAATCTGGCCGTGGAATACTGCAAGGCCATCTTGGAGCTGGGGGCTTCTCTGGTGCCGATCCCCCTGCCCCGGCAGGGTGCCGGTCATGGGCAGGCCCTGACCGAAACAGGGGGACAGTTTGCCAGTGCCAGCGCCCTGCGCACGCTCTGGCAGAACGGCGGAGCTGATGCCGCTGCTCCCTATGTTCCGGCGGAAGTCCTGCCGCTCTACCGGGAAGCCTTTGCCGCCGGGCAGTACACCGATCTTGCGGCCGCCCAGCGCTGTCAGCTGGCGCTTCTGCGCAGCCGGTGCGCAGGAACCGCGCCGTTTGCCCAGGTGCGGGGCATTTCGGAAGGTCTGGAGCACCGGCTGGAAGCCGCCGTGCGTTCCAGCACCACCCATGCGGAACTGCTGGACAGCCTGACCACCGTGCGCTACCCCCGGGCACGGATGCGCCGCCTGGCCATGGATGCCGCTCTGGACTATTCTGCCGATGCCTTCCCCGCCCTTCCGCCCTATCTCCACCTGCTGGGGGCGCAGAAGGATGCCCTTCCCCTCCTGAAGGCTGCCTCACTGCCGGTGTCCCACTCCCTTGCGCGGCTGGCCGAGCAGAACACCCCCTGCCGGGCGGTGGTGGATGCACAGCTGCGAGCCTGTGATTTTGGCGCGCTGTGTCGTAAAAAGCCGGAGCCGATGGGGAGCGCACTTCGTCAAAAAATTATCTTTTTGACGAAATAGCAAAATTTTCTCCTGAAATTTTTACATTTCCACACTTGTATCCCGGCAGTGGTTCGGTGTATCATAATGATAGTATTGGATACAACGAAGCGTCCCCAGCCTGTGGGACAAGAGGAGGAACTCCATGGCATTACACGTTCTGGACGAAGCCAACCGCTGCCTCGGCTGCAAAAAGCCGATGTGCCAGCAGGGCTGTCCCATCCACACCAACATCCCCGAGGTCATCCGTCTGCTCAAGGCAAACGAGCTGGATGCCGCAGGCCGGATGCTGTTTGAGAACAACCCCCTGACCACGGTCTGCTCTCTGGTCTGCAACCACGAGAACCAGTGTGAGGGCCACTGCATCCGCAACCGGATGCCCAGCCACGATCCTGTCCACTTTTCCATCATCGAGGACTATATCTCCACCACCTATGCCAACAAGATGACCAAGGGCCCCGCCCCCAAGAACGGCATGAAGGCCGCCGTGGTGGGTGCAGGCCCTGCCGGCCTGACCATTGCCGTGCTGCTGGCGCGCTGGGGCTACGATATCACCATTTTTGATGCCCGGGATAAGATCGGCGGCGTGATGCGGTACGGCATCCCCAACTACCGCCTGCCCGACAGCGTGCTGGACGATTTCCAGTACCGCCACCTTGAGCTCAAGGGCATCCATGTCCGGCCCAACACCACCATCGGCAAGACCATCACCATCGACGACCTGTTCCGCGACGGCTACAAGAGCGTGTTCATCGGTGCCGGTCTGTGGAAGGCCAACGCCATGCACATCAAGGGTGAGACCCTGGGCAACGTGGCCTTCGGCATCGACTATCTGGCCAACTCCAAGGCCTTCCGGCTGGGGGACGACATCGCCGTGATCGGCGTGGGCAACTCGGCCATGGACTGCGCCCGCACCGCCATCCGCAACGGTGCCCGCCATGTCACCTGCTATGCCCGCCGGGACGAGAGCTGCATCAGCGCCTCTGCGTACGAGGTCAGCTATGCCAAGCTCGAGGGCGTGGGCTTCCGCTTCTGCAAGGCCCCGGTGGAGATCCGGGAAAACGGCCTGATCTGCCGCGACACGGTCAAGAACGAAGAGGGCAAGTTCGTGCAGGTAGAGGGCAGCGAGACCTTCTACCCCCACACCGGTGTCATCGTCTCGGTGAGCCAGGGCTCGGAGAGCAACCTCGTCAAGACCACCACCGGCATCGAGACCAACCAGAAGGGCCTGCTGACCGTCAGCGAGGACGGCAGCACCACCCGCGAGGGCGTGTTTGCCGGCGGCGATGCCGTTATGGGTGCCCGTACCGTGGTCGAGGCCGTGGCCATTGCCAAGCAGGTGGCCGAATCCATGGACAAGTACATGAAGAGCCTGCCTGCAGATACGACCCCCGATCCCTACGCCGACATCCCCACCTTCCAGACCCCCACCTCAGACGTTCTGGGCAAACAGGAAGTCAAATAATGCTTTTCCCGCCCGGCTGGTCTGTCCCGCCGGGCGTTTTATTTCTCATCGGTTTCCATTTGATTTCCAATTTGTAAATTTTGCGCCCATTTATCCATCTTTACCGTTTCTTAGTTGACCCCTTTTTCCGCTTTTCGGTATACTATTCATATATCCGCATGTGTTTTGTACACTGCGGAAATATTTTCTCGAAAGGTCGGTGGACATTATTCTCAAGGCATCCATCCCCAAACTGCGGGAAAAATTATTGGAAGCGCTTCAGGCGGTGCTGCCCATCGTGGCCATCGTGCTGGTGCTCTGCTTCTCCATTGCTCCCGTCTCCCCCAGCATCCTGCTCTGCTTCCTGCTGGGCGCGGCTATGATCATTGTGGGCATCATGTTCTTTACGCTGGGTGCGGAGATGAGCATGAGCCCCATGGGCGAGCGGGTGGGCGCAATGCTCACCAAAAGCCGGAGCGTGCCGCTCATCATCGGTGTCGGCTTTCTGCTGGGCTTCCTCATCACCATCTCGGAGCCCGACTTACAGGTATTGGCCAATCAGGTGCCCTCCATCCCCAACATGACCCTCATCCTCTCGGTGGCGGCAGGCGTGGGGCTGTTTCTCGTGGTCGCCTTCCTGCGTATGCTGCTGGGCATTGCCCTGCCCAAGCTGCTGGTGGTGTTCTACGGGCTCATCTTTGTGCTGGCCGCCTTTGTGCCAAAGGAATTTCTTTCCGTGGCCTTTGATTCCGGCGGTGTGACCACCGGCCCCATCACCGTTCCCTTCATCATGGCGCTGGGTGTCGGCGTGGCCGCCATCCGTTCCGACCGCCATGCCGCGGACGACAGCTTTGGTCTGGTGGCGCTCTGCTCCATCGGCCCCATTCTGGCAGTGCTCATTCTGGGCATTGCGTTCCAGGCCAGCGACAGCACCTACGTTCCGCCCATCCTGCCCAACGTCAGCGATTCCGTGGAGCTGTGGCAGCTCTTCCACGAGGGCCTGCCCACCTACATCAAGGAGATCGCCACCTCCCTGCTGCCCATCATCGCCATGTTCGGCGTGTTCCAGCTGGCAGCCCTCAAACTCGACCGGCGGACGCTGGGCCGCATCGGCGTGGGCCTGGCCTATACTTATATCGGTCTTGTGCTATTCCTCGCAGGCGCAAACATCGGCTTTATGCCCGCCGGTAATTATCTGGGTCAGGTGCTGGCAGGCCAGAGCTTCCGCTGGCTGCTGGTGCCCATCGGGATGCTCATCGGCTACTTCATCGTCAAGGCTGAGCCCGCCGTCTATGTGCTGAACAAGCAGGTCGAGGAAGTGACCGACGGTGCCATCTCCGCCAGCACCATGGGCGCAGCCCTCTCGGCAGGCGTTTCCCTCTCGGTGGGTCTTGCCATGGTGCGGGTGCTCACCGGCATCTCCATCCTGTGGTTCCTCATCCCGGGCTATGCCTTTGCCATCGGCATCTCCTTCGTGGTGCCCAAGCTCTACACCGCCATCGCCTTTGACGCGGGCGGCGTTGCTTCCGGCCCCATGACGGCCACCTTCCTGCTGCCGCTGGCACAGGGTGCCTGTGTAGCTGTGGGCGGCAATATCGTCACCGATGCCTTCGGTGTGGTGGCCATGGTCGCCATGACCCCCCTCATCACGGTGCAGCTCATGGGTCTGATGGCCCAGCTCAAGCAGCGCCGGGCCCGCCAGGCACAGCCTGTGCCCGCCGCCGCGCTGGCCTTTGCCGACCTGCCGGATGATGCCATCATCGAGCTGTAAGGAGGTCCTGCTGTGAATACTTTATACTGGCTCGTCACCATCACCAACCGCCACTCCACCGATGCCTTTCTGGCCCTTTACGAGGAGCACGGCATCACGGTCAGCCTGCGCACGGTGGGTGCAGGCACGGCGGTGCGGGAGACCCTTTCCACCCTGGGGCTGGAGCAGACCGAAAAGGCCGTGCTCTTTGCCATGATCACCGCCGAGACCTGGCCCGGCCTGCAAAAAGACCTGCGCCGCAAAATGCGCATTGATGTGCCGGGCACCGGCATCGCGTTCATCATCCCGGTCAGCAGCATCGGCGGCAAGCGGGCGCTGCAATTCCTGACCGAACACCAGACCTTTGCACTGAAGGAGGAAAGCACCTTGAAGGATACCCGCTATGAGCTGCTGCTCGTCATTGCCAATCAGGGCCACACCGGCTCCATCATGGACGCAGCCCGCGCCGCCGGAGCTGGCGGCGGCACCGTCATCCACGCAAAGGGCACCGGCATGGAGGGTGCCGCTCACTTTATGGGGGTGGATCTGGTCAACGAGAAGGAGCTGGTGCTCATCGTGTCCCGCACCACCCTGAAAAACCAGATCATGCAGGCCATCATGCAGGGGGCAGGCCCCAAGGCGGGAGCCATCGTGTTCTCCCTGCCCGTGACCGATACGGCGGGTCTGCGGCTGCTGGACGAGGAGTAACGGCCTCGCCCTCTCAGGCGCTTCGCGCCAGCTCCCCCAAAGGGGGAGCCCTTGGCAGCCACATCAATTCCGCTGTTCTGATGGGAAGCAACCGCATCGGGTGGATTTTCTTGAAGTTTTCCTGTATTATAAGGATAGTATGGGAGGTACTGCTATGAAATCTACTCGTCGCTGGCAGCAGCTTTTGCTGAACAGTCTGGCTATCATCCTGGGCAACGCACTGTATTCGCTGGCGGTGGCCCTGTTTCTGGAGCCCGCAGGGCTCATCACGGGCGGTGCCACCGGCATCGCGCTGGCCTTCGGGCGGCTGACGGGGCTTTCCGTCTCCGGTTTCCTCTTCCTCTTCAACATGTCCATGCTGGTGTGGGGCTGGGCGGTGCTGGGCAAGAAGTTCGCACTGAACACCCTTGCCAGCAGCGTGCTGAGCCCCGCCTTTCTGGAGCTGTTTGAGCGGCTGCTGGACGGCCGGGTGCTGACTGAGGACATCTTCCTCTGCACCATCTTCTCGGGTCTGGGCATCGGCGTTGCGCTGGGCATGGTCATCCGGGCGGGCGCTTCCACAGGCGGCATGGATATCCCTCCGCTGGTGCTGCAGAAATGGTTCCGCTGGCCGGTGTCCATCACCATGATGCTCTTTGATATCGCCATCCTGCTGGTGCAGGCGGCGTTCAGCCAGCCGGAGCAGGTGCTCTACGGCATCGTGCTGGTCATCACCCACACCATCGTCATGGACAAGATGCTGATGCTGGGCGACAGCCGCACTGAGGTCAAGATCATCAGCACCCAGTCGGATGAGATCCGCACCGCCATTCTGGCCGAGATCGACCGTGGCGTGACCGTGCTCCACGGTGAGGGCGGCTACACCGGCGAGCCCAGCGAGGTGCTGCTCAGCGTCATCTCCAACCGGGAGCTGCCCCGGCTGGAAAAGCTGGTCCATTCCATCGACCCCGCCTGTTTCCTCATCGTCAGCCGCGTGACTGAAGTCAGCGGCCGGGGCTTCTCGATGGAAAAGGAATACCAGTAAATCTTCTTGACAGTGTTTCTGCTATCTGCTATATTGATATCAGAATAACAAAGTCGATTTTGGGCTTTCGCACAGGGACCCCCCTGCCTTTTGGGGTTATCTGTACGAAGGCCCGTTTTATTACAGGAAAAAGGAGCCAACTATGAAAATCACTCAGATCCCCATGGGAGCCCACAATGCCCAGCTGACCTGCTACCTGCAGGATCCCTGCACCGAAATGCCTGCTCTGGACCGCTGTCCTGCGATCCTGATCTTTCCGGGCGGAGCCTATGCCTTCTGCTCAGACCGGGAAGCCGATCCTGTAGCGCTGGCCTTTCTGAATGCAGGCTACAACGCCTTTGTGCTGCGGTACAGTGTCTCCCAGAACTGTCCGGTGGAGGAGGTCTATACCAATGCCTTTGCCGAGGCGCAGGAGGCCATGGACTACCTGCACCAGAACGCAGGCGACCTGCACATCGACCCGGAGCAAATCGCCGTGGTAGGCTTCTCTGCCGGCGGGCATCTTGCCGCCTCGGTGGGCACCATGGGCCGGGTCCGTCCCGCGGCCATGCTGCTGGGCTACGCTGTGTTCAGCATCCCGGGCAAGGCGTTGGGCATGGAGCTGCCGGACCTGCTGCAGCAGGTGGATGACCAGACTCCCCCTGCCTTCCTTTTTGCCGCTCAGGGCGACCATCTGGTGCCCGCCACGCAGTCCCTGCAGTTTGCCACCCTGCTGGCAGAGCGGAAGATCCCCTATGAGATGCATATCTTTGCTTACGGCGACCACGGCTTCTCCACCGGCAGCCGCCACATCGCCAATCCCCAAAACCCGGAAAACCCGGAATCCGCAGTGTGGCAGGGCATGGCACTCGGCTTCCTGAACCACATCTTCAACCACGACGTGCTGGTGCCCGCCCCGGAGGAAGTCAGGGAATTCTGTCTTGATATGAAGATCGGCACCCTGCTGGACACTCCTCAATCCGCTGCCCTGATCCAGCAGCTGCTGCCGGAGCTGGCCCAATATGTGCAGCAGGAGCCCGGCTCCCGGGGCATTTCGGTGAACGATCTGCAATTCTACAGCAACAAAATGTTCGATGAAGAAAAGCTGGCCGCACTGAACGAAGCTCTGGCAAAGCTGAACTGAGGGAACACAACATGGAACGCTCTGAACTTCTTGCGCGGCTGGGATTTGCACCGCCGGAGGCCTGCCGGGTGCGGGTCATCATTGACACCGATGCAAAAAACGAAGGCGATGATGACTTTGCCATCCTGCACCATCTGCTCACTCCGCAATTTGATGTGCGTGGTATCTGTGCCACCCATTTCGAGGTCAAAACCACCCAAAGGGGTCTGCCGCCCCACAGCATGGAACGCAGCTACCAGGAGGTATGCCGCCTGCTGAACGCCGCGCACATCGACGATGTTCCTGTTCTTCATGGTTGTACTGCCCCTCTCGCCTCCCCGGAGGATGCTCCCGACTGTGAAGCCGTCGAGTTCCTGATCCAGGAGGCTCTGCGGGATGACCCGGCTCCCCTGTACATTGCGGCCCAGGGCGCTATGACAAACATTGCCGCCGCCCTGAACCGTGCCCCGGAGATCGCGTCCCGCATGACGGTGCTCTGGAACGGCGGCGGCCCCTATCCCGCCGGACGACCGGAATTCAATGTCCAGCAGGATCCCATCGCCTGCCGTGTCCTGTTGGACAGCGCTGTTACGGTCTGGCAGATTCCACAGGATGTCTACGCCAGATTCGAGGTATCCCTTTCCGAATTGGCGCTTCGGGTACGGCCCTGCGGCGAAGTGGGAGCCTATCTATTTCGGCAGCTGATGGACGAGTACCCCTCCGAATACGATCCCCGCTTTCCTCTGCGTACCGGGGGCAATTGGACTTTGGGCGACAACACTACCGCCGCCGTCTTGCTGGAGAATGGATTCCGGGGGCACTGGACACTCCGCCCGGCCCCTGTGCTCCTGCCCAGCCTGACCTATGCTGAAGCTTCTGACCGCAAAACCATCCGTGTCTATCACGATCTGGATGTTCGTTTCGCACTGGAAGATTTTTATTCCAAGCTGGCGCTGTGCTACCCCAGATAAGGATCATACAAAACAACAGCCCCCTCGGGTCATAATAGCCTGAGGGGGCTGTTGCTCTGTAATTCAGCTGTTACAGCAGCGGTGCAATGACCTTGAGCAGCATTCCGGTGGCACGGAGCAGATAATGCTTCTGCCAGATGCTGGCCGAGGTATTTTCCACCGTGCGGCACTGTTCCAGCGTGTGCTGGAAATCCCGCTCAATGTCCCGGATACAGGGAGCATCCACCATCCAGACGGCATCCTCAAAGTGATGGTACAGGCTGCGGTAGTCCAGATTGATGGTGCCCACCACCGCTTCCCTGCCATCCACCACGAACACCTTTGCATGGACAAAACCAGGGCTCCACTCGCTGATCTTCACGCCCGAATCCAGCAGGGCCGAATAGTGGCTCTTTGCCAGTGCGTAGGGGAACCGCTTGTCCGGCTTTCCGGGCAGGATGAGGTGGACATCCACGCCCCGTTCAGCGGCAAATTTCAGGGCGGTCTCCAGTTCGCCGTCCAGAATAAGGTAGGGGGTCATAATGTGGATGTAATCCCTGGCCCGGTTGAGCAGGTCGATATAGACCATCTCGCCCACCCGCTCGCCGTCCAGCGGGCAGTCCCCGTAGGGAGCCGCCACGCCCTTTGCATTTTCCGGCACCGGAATGGGCCGGGTCAGGAACTGCTCATATTCCGGCTCCTTCAGGATGCCCCACATCTGCAGAAACTGAGCCGTCAGCGAACGGACCGCCTCGCCCTCCAGCATCACGGCGGCATCCTTCCAGCGGCCATGCTTCTGGATGTGGTTGATGTACTCATCGGCAAGATTCACGCCGCCGGTAAAACCGACCCGCCCGTCAATGACAAGAATTTTCCGGTGGTCGCGGTAATTGTAATGGGTAGAGACGAATGGCTGCACCGGGCTGAACACCTTGCACTGGATGTTCAGCTTCTCCAGCAGCCGGGGGTAATTGCGGGGCAGGGTGGAGAACTCACAGGTGCCGTCGTACATCACCCGGACATCCACGCCCTGCAGCGCCTTGCGGGCCAGCACCTCCAGGATCTTGCCCCACATCAGGCCCTCGTCGATGATGAAATACTCCACAAAGATATATTCTTCTGCCGTTTCCAGCTGGCGCAGCAGTTCCTCAAACTTTGCCTCGCCGCCGGGAAAATAGGTCATGGCGGTGTTCTGGTACACCGGAAAGCCGCCGCCCCGCCCGTACAGGTACTTTGCCAGCGAGGCCGCACCGGGTTCAAGCGCTTTCAGCTGCTCCACGGCCTTTTGGCTCTGCGGCAGCCAGCCGCGCAGCTGGTCCTCCAGCTCCAGCAGCCGCTTGCGCAGGATGTTGTGCCCGAAATTGCTCTTGACATAGAAGAACATCGGAATGCCCACCACCGGCGCAATGGCAACCACCACCATCCAGGTGATCTTGGCGCTGTTGTCCATCTTGCTGTTGAGCAGGTAGATGACCATGGCCGATGTAACGACCACGCTGCCGCCAAAGTAATGGGGCCACAGGTTGCCGAACCACCGGAAGATGCTGAACAACAGCCCTACCTGCAGCAGCAGGAGGATCAGCACCAGGCCAAAGCGGCTGAAGATGGCGTGGATCACACCCTTCTGCCCCTTTCTCAGCAGCCGCAGGCCGCCGTCCTCAAACTGATGAACATAGCCCTTGACGTTCTGTTTCAGTTTCTCTGTTTTCATGTTCCGCCTTTCTTATTTCCGCCGCAGGGTCACCGCATAGGAGTCCTGTGCCGCGTGGCAGCGCTCCACCAGCTCCTTGGGCTGGGCGCAGACCCCGTGGTCATGCCACGGGTCATTGAACCAGTAGTTTTCCTCATCGTAGCCCACCAGCAGCAGGCAGTGCTCGTGGCACTTCCAGGCAAAGTCGGTGCCATCGGCCAGCAGCCAGTGGTCCCGCTCCTCGGGCACCGGGGTAAAATCCAGCGTTGCCCAGAACACCACCGGCATTCCCTTGTCAATGAACCGGCACAGCTGTGCCGCGGTCTCGCCGCTCACGTCCAGCACCTCGAACCGGTCCGCCGCGCCTTCATGCTTCAACGCGCTCTGCAAGGCCTGCACGATGCAGGGGGCATAGCAGCCGTACCCGGTGTGGTCGTGGGGGTCGCCGGGGTAGACGAACATCGGGTCAGGCCCGTAGAGCCTGCCCTCCTGTTCCCAGTAGGGGGCATGGGGCAGGTCACGCTCAATGAACACATCCGGGTCAATGGGGATGCCCACAGCCTGCAGCAGCATCACGCTGCTGATGCTCTCGCAGCCGTTCACCCAGCGGGCAGTCTGGTCGATATACGGGGCCGAAACAATCTTTTTCATCAATTTTCCTCTTACTCTGTCAAAAACAGTGGTTTTGTGATATCATAAGCAGTGAGAAACAGGGGTGTTCCCCAACAATATACCTATTATAGCTTATTCTGACCGGTTTTTCTACCGAAATCGGCAGGCGGGAGGATTTTGGGATATGAACAATCTGATCATCGGCATCGCAGGCGGCTCGGGCAGCGGCAAGACCACGCTGGCTTACCGGCTCAAGGAGCGGTTCGGGGAGGACGAGGTGCGTCTGATCTCCCACGACAGCTACTACAAGCGCCACGATGAACTGCCTTTTGCAGAGCGTTGCAAGCTGAATTATGACCACCCGGACGCGTTCGACAACGACCTGCTCATCCAGCACCTGAAGGAGCTGAAGGCGGGCCGCGCCATCGACTGCCCCGTGTACGATTACGCCAACCACAACCGCAGCAGCGAGGTGCAGCACATCGAGCCCGCCCCCGTCCTCATCGTGGAGGGCATTCTGCCCCTGGCTGAGCCGGAGCTGTGCAGCCTGTTCGATTACAAGATCTATGTAGACACCGATGCGGACGAGCGGATCCTCCGCCGCATCCTACGAGATGTCAAGGAGCGCGGCCGCTCGCTGGACAGCGTCATCGCCCAGTACCGCGCCACCGTCAAGCCCATGCACGAGGCTTTTGTGGAGCCCAGCAAGCGCAATGCCGATATCATCATCCCCAATGGCGGGGAAAACGGCCCCGCCATCGAGATGCTGGCCCACCATATCCGCAGCCTGATCCAGAAGGCGAATCTGCGCTGAACTTTCACCGCAGTTCCGTATGATACCAAAAAGGGGTGGTTCCCGACCGGGAACCACCCCTTTTTATGATTCTGCGGATCCTGCTCAGACCTTGCAGCTCTCACCGCTGCAATGGTCACAGTCTTCTTCCAGCTTGCCCACGATGGGTTCCGGATCGATGCCCTGACGGCGGTAGTAATCGGACAGAGCGGCCTTGACCGCCTGCTCGGCCAGCACAGAGCAGTGCACCTTGATGGGGGGCAGACCCTCCAGAGCTTCCACAACGGCCTTGTTGGTCAGCTTCAGGGCCTCGTCAATGGTCTTGCCCTTGATGAGGTCGGTGGCCATGCTGCTGGTGGCAATGGCGGCACCGCAGCCAAAGGTCAGGAACTTGACATCAACGATCACGTTGTTTTCGATCTTCAGGTACATGCGCATGATATCGCCGCACTTGGGGTTGCCGACCTCACCCACGCCGTTGGCATCGGGGATCTCACCCACGTTGTGCGGGTTTGCGAAATGCTCCATGACCTTTGCGCTATACATACTTGCCATCTTAGTTTTCTCCCTTCAGGCTGAACTGGCGGGCGGTGTTCTGGCCCTGCAGCCACATACAACTCATAGCACGGCGGCGGGGAATGACCTCCTCCAGCACGTCGCACAGATATTTTGCTTCCTCCATGGTATTCTGCGGGCCAAAGGTGAACCGCATGGAACCGTGGCCGATCTCCTCCGGCACACCGATGCTCAGCAGAACATGGCTGGGGTCCAGGCTGTCGGAGTTGCAGGCAGAGCCGGTGGATGCGCAGATGTTGTGCATATCCAGATCCAGCAGGATGGTCTCGCCCTCCAGGCCCGGGAAGCTGATGTTCGCATTGCCAGGCAGGCGGTGCTCCAGGCCGCCGTTCAGGCGGGCCTCCGGGATGTTCTTGAGCACGCGGTCAATGACGTAATCACGCAGCTCTTTCTCGTGGGCCATCCGCTCGTCCAGATGGGCGACGGCCATTTCCAGGGCCTTGCCCATACCGGCGATGCCGGCCACGTTCTCGGTGCCGGCGCGGTGGCGGGCCTCCTGGCTGCCGCCATCGATCAGGTTCTGGGGCCAGATGCCCTTGCGGCAGTACAGTGCACCCATGCCCTTGGGGCCATTGAACTTGTGGGCGCTCATGGACAGCATATCCACGCCCAGCTCCTTGACATCCACCGGAATGGCACCCACAGCCTGCACCGCATCGGTGTGCATCCACACGCCGTGCTTGTGGGCGATCTCCGCGATCTCCTTGATGGGCTGGATGGTGCCGATCTCGTTGTTGGCCATCATAATGCTGACCAGCGCGGTATCGGGACGGATGGCCGCCTCCACATCCTCCGGGCGGATATAACCTTCCGGGGTGGGCTTGATATAAGTGACCTCAAAGCCCATGCGCTCCAGCGCCGCCATGCTGTGCATGATGGCGTGGTGCTCAAAGGCGCTGGTGATGAGGTGCTTCTTGTTCTGGCGGGCCTTGGTGAAGGCAGTGCCCTTCACGGCCCAGTTGTCGGCCTCGGAGCCGCAGCCGGTGAAGAAGATCTCCGCCGGGGAAGCATTGATGGCCTTGGCCACCTGTGCGCGGCCGGTGTCCACAAACTCTTTGGCCTCATAGCCAACGCTGTAATGGCTGCTGGGGTTGCCGCAGGCACCGCTCAGGGCCTGGGTCATCACTGCCAGCACCTCCGGGGCACAGGCAGTCGTGGCAGCATTGTCGAGATAAACCACTTTCTCCATAGTTTCCATGGGATTGATCCTTTCTGGCAAACGACAAATCGTTTTTGCATTTCCGGACCGAACGTCCGGGCCTATGATACCTTTTAACGGGAATGTTATACCATATCATTCCCTAGCATGTCAATAGGAATACTGGAAATTCATCAATCCGTAACAATCCGGGCAGATTCAACGCCCTTTTCCGGCCAGCTTTCCCAGAACCACCTTCCATTTGGGGTAGCCCCAGCGCCGATCCTCGGAAAAATCGTCGGCCAGCTTCCAGGGGAAGGTGCCGCCATCGAAGTACAGATTGCCCGCTTCGTCCACCCGGTCCAGCTTTTTGGGAAGGTATTCCTCATCATAATAGCTCTTGCGCTTATCCGGCAGTGCCCAGTGCAGGGTGCCGTCGGCATCCATGCCGGAAGCCCACACGCCGAACACAAAGGTCGCCGCCTCGCCGTAGCAGTGCTGCTCAAAGCGGATGGCACCATCATAATAGAATTTGATGACCTCCAGCGTACCGGATTCCTTTTTGCCGTCCCGGCCCAGCGTGGGGCGGTAGTCCTGCTGATACCGGCAGCCGCAATGGGCTCCGGCAAACTTTTTCGGGTCGAACGCCATAAGTGCACATCCTTTCTTTTGCACAAAACTCCCTCCGTCATCGCTGTGCGCTGCCACCTCCCTCTAGGAGGGAGGCTTACCGCACGGACAGGCCCCATCTCAGAGGGGGCTGTCTGCGAAGCAGACTGGGGGAGTTTCCTTTAAAAATGCCCCTCAAAATCGCCCTCGATCTCATACGGCCAGCTCAGGATGCCGCCGAGATCACGCAGGCCGGTGTAGCCCTGCGCTTCCAGCTTCTGTGCGGCATCGGCACTGCGGCGGCCGGTGCGGCAGTAGATCAGCCACTGGGCGTTTTTGTCCGGCATGACCTCCTCCGCGCGGGTCAGCACGTCACCCAGGGGCAGCAGCTTTGCGCCGGGGATATGCCCCACGGCAAATTCGTCCGGCTCCCGGACATCCACGGCCTGCGCCTTGCCCGCATCCAGCAGGCGGATGGCTTCGGCCGGAGTGATCTTCTCTACCATTATCTCATCTCCAAGTTCCGATAATTTCTCTATTATATGATAACAGACGTTTTTTGTTTCGGCAAGAGAAACCGGCGTTTTCGCTTTGCAAAACCTGCACCGCGTGGTATACTAAGGGGAGAAACAAGGAGAGTAGACCATGAAATTTTCCACAAAGAGCCGCTACGCCCTGCGGCTGATGGCCGAGCTGGCCCGCTACGCACCGGGCACCACCGTCTCCCTGAAAGAGATCAGCGAGCGGCAGAACCTGAGCCTGAAATATCTGGAACAGATCGTCACCCCACTGGCCCGGGTGGGGCTTGTGAAAAGTGAGCGCGGCAGCCAGGGCGGCTACCGGCTGACCAAGGCCCCCGCCGACTACACCGCCGGTGAGATCCTGCGCGCCATTGAGGGCAGCGTGGCCCCCATCCCCTGCCTTGGCAGCGAGACCAACGAGTGCCCCATGTCCGAGCAGTGCTTCACCCTGCCGTTCTGGGCCGGGCTGGACGAGGTCATCAACCAGTACATCGACAGCGTCACTCTGGAGCAGCTGGCCCAGAGCCTGCCTGCCGCCAAGGACGGCTGCTGCGGCTGCAACACCAAAACCTGAAAATTTATGCTTGACATTTTGCGCCGAATCTTATATAATAAGCAGGCATTCAGCGAATGCAGCATAGATTTAGGGGTATAGCTCAGTTGGTAGAGCAGCGGTCTCCAAAACCGCGTGCCGTGAGTTCGAGACTTACTACCCCTGCCACAAACCTCCGGAGCAGCCGTTCCGGAGGTTTTGTTTTTGCGCAGACATACTCCCCCAGTCATCGCTGCGCAATGCCAGCCCCCTCTGGGATGGGGCCTTTGTGCCCCTGCAAAGAGGCTCCCTCATGGAAGGAGCTGGCTGCGAATGCAGTGAGCAGACTGAGGAAGTCCGCCTTTTTCATCTTTTTTGCGGCTTTTTTGTTTTTTCCGCTTGACAAGCCGCCCATCTTCCGGTATAATAGGGCACGTTCCGGCGGTAAACGCCGCACGAACTTGAGCGATCATGGCCCGGTAGCTCAGTTGGTTAGAGCACCAGCCTGTCACGCTGGGGGTCGTCGGTTCGAGCCCGATCCGGGTCGCCATTTGCTGCTATAGCTCAGTTGGTAGAGCGCATCCTTGGTAAGGATGAGGTCTCCAGTTCGAATCTGGATAGCAGCTCCATTGAAAAACCACTTGAAGTCTTAGAGCTTCAGGTGGTTTTTTGTTTGCCATTTTCCCGGTTTCTCCGGCCGGGAAGCCTTCCCTTTCCAGCGAAATGCCCAAAATTGGGTCTGATTTTTCCACATTCCGGCAATTGAACTTTTGGATGGTTTGCAGTACACTTTGTGTAAGAGAGTTGGTTATTTTTGTGTCAAACATCCACAGACCAGAGAGTTTTGATTGAATCGGAGGTATTTCCTATGGCTCGTTTTACTCTTCCCCGCGATCTGTACCACGGCAAGGGTGCTCTGGAAGCCCTGAAGTCCTTTACCGGCAAAAAGGCCATGATCTGTGTCGGCGGCGGCTCCATGAAGCGGTTCGGCTTCCTTGACCGCGCTGTTGGCTACCTGAAGGAAGCCGGCATGGAAGTGGAGCTGTTTGAGGGCATCGAGCCCGATCCCTCTGTTGAGACCGTCATGCGCGGCGCAGAGGCCATGCTGAAGTTTGAGCCCGACTGGATCATTGCCATGGGCGGCGGCTCCCCCATTGATGCCGCAAAGGCCATGTGGATCAAGTACGAGTACCCTGAGATCACCTTTGAGGAGATGTGCAAGGTATTCGGCATTCCGCCGCTCCGCCGCAAGGCCCACTTCTGCGCCATCTCCTCCACCTCCGGCACCGCCACTGAGGTGACCGCTTTCTCCATCATCACCGATTATCAGAAGGGCATCAAGTACCCCATCGCTGACTTTGAGATTACCCCCGATGTCGCTATCGTCGATCCCGATCTGGCCGAGACCATGCCCAAGAAGCTGGTTGCCCACACCGGTATGGATGCAATGACCCACGCCATCGAGGCTTATGTTTCCACCGCCCACTGCGACTACACCGACCCGCTGGCCATCTTCGCCATCCGGATGATCCAGGGCGATCTGGTGGACAGCTACAACGGCGATATGTCCAAGCGTGATTCCATGCACAACGCACAGTGCCTGGCCGGTATGGCATTCTCCAATGCGCTGCTGGGCATCGTCCACTCCATGGCACACAAGACCGGCGCTGCCTTTGCCGACTACGGCGCACACATCATCCACGGTGCCGCCAATGCCATGTATCTGCCCAAGGTCATCGCCTTCAACGCCAAGGACCCCGAGGCCAAGAAGCGCTATGGTGTCATCGCTGACGAGATGAAGCTGGGCGGTTCCAACGACGACGAGAAGGTCAAGCTGCTCATCGAGTACCTGCGCGGCATGAACGATGCGCTGAACATCCCCCACTGCATCAAGAACTACGGCCCCGATTCCTACCCCACCGAGCAGGGCTTTGTTCCCGAGGAAGTGTTCCTGGAGCGTCTGCCCGAGATCGCAAAGAACGCCATCGGCGATGCCTGCACCGGCTCCAATCCCCGCCAGCCCAGCCAGGAGGAGATGGAGAAGCTGCTCAAGTGCTGCTACTACGACACTGAGGTCGACTTCTGATTTAAACCGACATTTTACAGACACTTTTACCTCTTTCCCATAACAACAAAGCCGCAAGCCCTCAACAGGCCTGCGGCTTTGTTGTTTGATGGGCCTCTCAGGCGCTCCGCGCCAGCTCCCCTGACTGGGGCTGCCAGGTTTGCGCTGCTGCAGACGGCAGAGCGACGGATGCAAAAAACCGCCCTGACGGTTTCCCATCAAGGCGGTTTGAGCTGGAGCTGCTATCCAGATTCGAACTGGAGACCTCATCCTTACCAAGGATGCGCTCTACCAACTGAGCTATAGCAGCACAATCACAGCTCAATTATTTTACCACAAGAGTTCCTTCTTTGCAAGTGTTTTTTGCAAAAAATCCGATTTTTCTGTTCCAAAGCAAAAAAGCCCAGAGCAATACCGCTCCAGGCTTCTTTGTCTGTATGTACATATCATATTATAATGTCCGGGGCGGTCCGGGGCGGATATTGTCAAGGGAAGTGAACGGGTTTCATCTCCAGGTGCCCACCGATTCATCTTGTTTGGTGTTTTGCATCCACCGCACCAGCGCTTCAGCGTCCTGTTTGCCTTTGGCGTACATTTTTTCAAGGCCGGCGCGGTTCTTGGTCAGGGTGGACATTCCCTCGGTGCTGTCCGGGGCGATGATGCAGACAAGGCCCTGCCGCTCCAGCTCCCGCGCCCGCTGGACAGCCGTGTTGTACCGCCATGCCCGGCGGCGCAGCCCCTCGGCTGCAGCGGGGTAATGCGACTGCAGCAGGTGCGCCAGATGCTCGTCCAGGGCATCACTCCTCACCAGCCCGATGGGCTTGGTCAGGATGAGAGCCACCCGGTCGCAGCCGTGGGCAAAGGCCCATTCCAGCGGGACGGGGTCGGCCAGGCCGCCATCAAAATAAGGCACGCCGTCGATGACGCAGGGCTGGTCGATGACAGGGATGCAGCAGGACGCCATGAGGATGCGGTAGTCGTCCGGGTGGAGGTCTGCCTTGGTGAAATACTGCGCCTCGCCGTTCTGTGCATTGGCGGCCACCACGCATAGCTCTGCCGGGCTGCGGGCAAGCGCCGCGTAATCCAGCGGATTCTCGCCGCCTGCATTGCTGAGGGTGCCGTAGACATAGCCCAGATCGAGATAGGAGTGCTTGTGGATGAGGTTGTGCACGCTCATGTATTCCCTGCGGAAGGAGTATTCATCGTAAAAGGGCTTGTTCCGCCCATGCTGGCCTGCCAGATAGGACGACATATTGGCGCTGCCCGCCGAAACGCCGATGCAGAGATCGAAGCGGAGGTCCTCCTCCAGGCAGCGGTCCAGCACGCCAGCGCCGTAAATGCCCCGCAGGCCGCCCCCCACATCGATGACACCGTATTTCATGGTCTGTTCCTCCATCGTTTCATTCCATTTCCCTCCCAGTATAACGGGACGGCGGGAAATACTCATTGAGCAAACGGCGGGATCTGATGCAATTTGCGGCAGAAAGCAGGATCTGCCGCAAAAGAAAAGCACGAGACCGAAATCTCGTGCTTTTTTAGTGGGCCAGCCAGGACTTGAACCCGGGACCAAGCGGTTATGAGAACGTCGATAATTTTGTAATCCCATTTTTCTTGTGGAATCTTGTGACTATCTGATAATTTCATAAAAGTGTCTTTGTGTACTTTGACGTAACTTTTGGTATCTTTTTGTCTCTAAAACGGCTCTTTGTACCCAGAACCGTACCCAAGAATTTTTGGGTACGAAACTCGACACTTACTGTTACCGTTTTGCTTTTACATAGCTCACTTTCAAAATTGAAGGTGAGCTTTTTCTTTTGCAGAAATCAGGGAGGAGGTTTTCCACATGAACAAGCACTCACAGTTGAAAATCCGAGGACACACCAAATGACGCTGGACTACTTCTATGGTCAGTCGGGCGAATTGTTCTCCTATTTCCGCATCCCAAAGGCACTGTTCCAAGACTGCCGTTTCCGGCAGCTCTCCACCGATGCCCGGACACTGTACGGCATCCTGCTGGACCGCATGAGCCTGTCGGTCAAGAACGGCTGGCTGGACGAGCAAGGTCGGGTGTATATCATTTACACCGTCCGGGAAGTGCAGGAATCTCTCTGCTGTGCCGAACACAAAGCGGTCAAGCTGTTCCGGGAACTGGAGGGCATGGACCTCATCGAGCGCAAACGCCGTGGTCTGGGCAGACCCAGCCTGATCTACGTCAAGGACTTTTCGTCTGGACTGCCAAAAGCGCAAGTACAGAATTGCCCAAACAGCAATTCAGGTGCTGCCGAAAGCGCAACTCTGGAGCAGCCAAAACCGCAAGCAAATAAGACTGATAAGAATAAAACAGAGATGAATAAACCTGATCCTATCCATTTAGGGAACATTCGTGAACAGCTCGAAGATTATTTTTATCAGGTACTGGAGGTAGACCTTCTGCTCCGGCTCTGCCCAGACGATGAGGACACCATCTATCAGATCGTAGACCTGCTTGTGGACACCTGTTCCACCAAACGCAAGATGTTGCGGATCGCTGGAGATGATAAGCCTGTTGAGGTAGTACGCAGCCGGTTTATGAAGCTGAACGCCGACCACATCCGTTTTGTGCTGGATTCTCTGGCAGAAAACACCGTCCCGGTGCGGAACATGAAGCAGTATCTGCTGGCGATGCTCTACAATGCGCCCACCACCATGAACCTCTACTATCAGAACAAGACGAACCACGACTTTGCGCGCGGTTCTCCGGGGAGGTGATGTTATCGCAAAGAAAGCTACGATTATTGCAGTCACAAACCAGAAAGGCGGTGTGGGAAAAAGCACCACCTGTGAAAATCTGGGCATCGGGCTGGCGATGGAGGGCAAGAAAGTTCTGCTGGTGGACACTGACCCACAGGGCAGTTTGACCATCAGCATGGGCTGGCAGCAACCCGATGAACTGCCCACCACCCTTTCCACCCTGATGCAGAAAACCATGAACGATCAGCCTATCCAACCCGGCGAGGGCGTTCTGCACCATGCAGAGGGCGTTGACCTGATTCCGGCAAACATCGAACTGGCAGGGCTGGAAGTGGCTCTGGTAAACAGCATGAACCGGGAAAAGATGCTGAAACAGGTGCTGGACAGTGCCAAGCGGGAGTACGATTTTATTCTGCTGGACTGTATGCCCTCGCTGGGGATGCTGACGATCAACGCACTGGCGGCGGCAGACGCTGCCCTGATTCCTGTGCAGGCACAGTACCTGTCTGCAAAGGGTCTGGAACAGCTTTTGCAGACGGTGCAGAAAGTCCGGCGGCAGATCAATCCGAAACTGAAAATCGAGGGTATTCTGCTGACCATGACCGACAGCCGCACCAACTACGGAAAGCAAATCAGCAATCTGATCCGGCAGGCATACGGAAAACACTTGAATGTGTTCGAGCAGACCATCCCACGGTCTGTCCGTGCGGCAGAAACCAGTGCGGCAGGCAAAAGTATCTTTGCCTATGATTCCAAGGGCAAGGTGGCAGAAGCCTATAAATCTCTGACGAAGACTAACTATTAAAAGTCAAGCCCTAAAATGAAAAAATCCGCCAACCATCCGCTGCCCATGACAAACATCATTCAAATGCTGGCCTTGGAGTAGCGAGGGTGACGGAGAGAACAGCAAAGCAAGCCCAGCCAACCCTCGCAAAAACAGAATAGCATTTGAATGCTTCGGTTTGTCAAGGGTTCGCTGCGCCAGCTAA